>CAZVHD010000142.1:0-4983 GCA_964626765.1 uncultured Christensenella sp. | reverse complement strand
CTCCCTTACAAAAAAAAATATGTCAGAGGACAAAGACCTTTTCATTACAGAGAATTTGTCAGCGATAAAAGCTATAATTTCTCTCCTGTGACAATAGATAAAAAGCTTGTTGTCACAGATAAAAAGGAGAAAAAACTTGGAAAAGCGCCTTTTGATAGAGAGAGCCCTCCTTTGGAATACACAGTTAAGGCAAAGGCCGTCATAAACTGGAAAAGTAAGAAAAACAGCCTGCCTTCGCCACCTCAAAATCCTATAACCGCTAGTGAAAAGGAAATAAAGCTCATTCCATACGGCTGCACCTATTTGAGAGTAACACAATTTGCTGATCTAAGTTAAAAGAAGAGGTTTTAATATGGATATATGTAAAGAAATTTTGAATTCATTTCAGGTACAAGGGCAAATTGAAAGTTGTCATAGATACGGCAACGGGCATATTAATGACACCTATCTTGTCGCTACTGATAAAAACAAAAAATATATCTTACAAAGAGTAAATCACCATGTTTTCAAAAATGTTGAAAGGCTTATGCAAAATCAAAAGCTTATAACCATTTATATAGCAGAAAAATTAAAGCGTCAGGGCATTTACGACGACAGACTGCTTCTTAACATTGTACACACAAAAGACGGCAACTGTTTTTTGAGATATGACAACAATTATTATCGCTGTTATGAGTTCATTGAGGGTGGCGAGTGTTTGGAAAAAATCACCGACCCTTTGCAGTTTGAGCTCAGCGGAGTTGCCTTTGGCAGGTTTCAAAAACTCTTAAACGGGTTTGATACAAAACTGCTTTTTGATACCATTCCCGATTTTCACAATACCAGAAAACGCTTTAATAACCTTGCCTTAGCAATAGAAAAGGACTCAGCGGGCAGAAAAAAAGACTGTGGCAATATTATTTATGAATTTCTTAAAAGAGAACCCTACGCCGATAAGGTGCTTGGCCTTATGGCTTGTGGCAAAGTGCCCGTAAGGGTCACCCATAACGACACCAAACTCAACAATGTGCTTATTGATATAAAAAATTCTCAGCCTCTTGCTGTTTTGGATTTGGACACCGTCATGGCGGGCAGCGCCCTTTATGACTTTGGCGATAGCATAAGATACGGAGCCAATAAAGGAGCCGAGGACGAAAAGAACCTTGAAAAGGTGGGGTTTGATATGGAACTATTCCAAGCTTTCTCAAGAGGCTTTATCAGTCAAACAAAAGATATCCTTGTAGAAGATGAAATCAACAACCTTGCCTTCGGCGCCATACTTATGACCTATGAATGCGGTATGAGATTTTTAACAGACTATCTTGAGGGCGATGTTTATTTCAAAGTGCAAAGACCCGATCATAATCTGGACAGAGCAAAAACTCAACTCAAAATGCTTGAGGATATGGAAAAGGTCTTGAACCAAATGACCGATTATGTAAAGGAGCTTTATGAATAGGCAACTCATAAAAGGATATCTGAAAGAATGTAAAAGCGGAAAAGAGCCTTCTGTAAAAACTTTTTTCGAAGGTTTTGAAGATGATAAGTATCTTTATTTTCATTTTGATAGCCAAGAAATTTTTTCTTATCCAAGACACACTCAATACAACAAACCCCTTTATGAAGGCGATACGGTGGAAGTTTTTCTGACTCTAGACAGTCCAAACAGATATTTGGAGATTGAAGTAAACCAATATAATGCCGGCTACTGTGTAATAATTGACAATAAAGACGGCAAAGGTGATATAATAATAAGTAAGATTGAAAAATGTGTTTTCAAAAGCGCAAACACATTTGAAAAAGATATGTGGCGATGTGACATAAAAATCGCCAAAAAAAAGCTTTATGAGTTGGGCTGGAAAGAAGATAACGCCCTTATTAACGCTTGCAGACAGGATTTTGACAAAGACAAAAACCTGAATATTTATTCTTTCTTTCCCACTTATTCAAAGACCTTTCACAAGGTCAAGGCTTTTCAAAAACTCTATAAAGGAGAAAAAGCGATGAAGATTTTGGTTACCGGCGGAGCCGGATACATTGCAAGCCACACCAATGTGGCTCTTTTGCAAAGGGGTTATGATGTGGTTGCTGTTGACAACCTTTGTAACAGCTCGTTAGAAAGCATAAAAAGAGTGGAGCAAATCACCGGAAAAAAGATTTCTTTTTATGAGGGGGATGTGGGCGACAAAAAGTTACTTGACAAGGTCTTTAATGAAAATAAAATAGACGCTGTCATACACTTTGCGGGACTCAAGGCAGTGGGCGAAAGTTGCCTAAAACCGCTTTTATATTATGAAAATAACCTTATGGCGAATATCGCGCTCGTAAGTGTAATGTCAAAATACAATGTAAAAAAGCTTGTGTTTTCATCGTCCGCCACCGTCTATGGCGTGCCCGAGAGACTTCCTCTTACAGAAGACAGTCCCCTGTCCGCAGTAAATCCTTATGGCTCAACCAAACTTATGGGAGAGCGGATTTTTTGTGATTTGCAAAACGCAGACAAGTACTTTCATATCATTCTTTTAAGATATTTCAATCCCGTTGGAGCTCATGAAAGCGGAAAAATCGGCGAGGACCCCAAAGGAATTCCCAATAACCTTATGCCTTATATATCACAAGTGGCGATAGGTAAGCTAGACAAGCTGAAAATCTTCGGCAACGACTATGACACCCACGACGGAACGGGCGTCAGGGATTATATCCATGTTATGGACCTTGCAATGGCTCATCTCAAAGCTCTTGAAAACATTGAAAAATACGGTATAGAGCCTTTTAATGTGGGAACCGGTCAGGGTTATAGTGTTTTGGATATGGTCAAAGCCTTTGAAAAAGCCAGCGGTAAAAAGATAGATTATGAATTCGTCCCCAGAAGAGCGGGGGATGTGGACGAGTGCTACGCCAACTGTGACAAAGCAAAATCAGAGCTTGGTTTTGTCGCTAAAAAAGGGCTTTTTGATATGTGTAAGGACCTTTGGCGGTGGCAAACCTTGAATCCAAATGGATATGAGAATTAAATAAGACTTTATTGACCTATTATCTAAAGTAATAATATAAGTTTATAGCAAATATTTAACACTCAAAAATATAATTTTTAGGCTGATTTTTTGTTGGTCCCTGAGAATATATTGACAAGGCCATAATAAAAAAAGAAAAAATAGCGTGAAGGTCAAATCTTGTCGGTTATGACGCCTCCGCCTACGCAGATGTCGCCTTGATATATGACACAATACTGACCGCAAGCAACAGCCCTTTGTTCTTTTTCAAAGTTTAATATAAGACTGCCATCCGAATTGATTGTCGCCTCGCCTTTTTGCAATGTTTGACGGTGGCGGAGTCTAAAGTCAACCTTATTGACGACTTTTTCGAATTCTTTTGTGATAAAGTTAAACTTTCTTAAGACAACGCCTTTGCTATAAAGCTTAGGATGTTCGCCTTGATTTACATATAAAATATTGTTTTTTACATCCTTGTCTATTATAAACCATGGTCGGGTGTTGTCTTCACCTTTTTTGCCGCCCATTCCAAAACCTTTTCTTTGACCTATGGTATAATAAAAAACGCCTTCGTGTTTTCCAACAGTTTTGTTGTCAAGGGTCTTTATAAGTCCTTCTTTCATGGGAATATAGTTTGATAAAAACTTTCTGAAATTTCTTTCGCCAATAAAGCATACTCCTGTGCTGTCCTTTTTTTGAGCGGTAACCAAACCACAATCCGAGGCTATTTTTCTGACCTCCTGCTTGTAGAGATTTCCCAAAGGAAAAAGTACATTTTCCAGTTGTTTTGAGGTGACTTGATTGAGAAAATATGTCTGGCATTTGTTTTGGTCTTTTGCCTTGGCAAGATAAGTGAGGTTGTCTTTTTCTATTAAGTTACAGTAGTGGCCTGTGGCTATATAGTCAGCGCCCAACTTCATTGCGTAGTCTTTGAAATATCCGAATTTTATCTCACGGTTGCACAAAACATCAGGGTTGGGCGTTCTTCCCGCCTTGTATTCTTCAACAAAATACTTAAAAACATTTTCATAGTACTGTTTGGCAAAATTAACGGTATAATAAGGGATGTCCAAAGCTGCTGACACCCTACGAACATCTTCATAATCCTTTTGGGCGCTGCACACTCCGTCGGGGGTCTGTTCCTCCCAGTTTTTCATAAAAAGCCCTATGACTTCATATCCCTCTTGCTTAAGTTTATAGGCTGCAACCGAACTGTCCACTCCTCCGCTTAAACCTATTATAACTCTTTTTTTCATGTTTTTCCTCTTTTCAAATAAGATACAATTAATATAACATAGAATACGCTATTTGCACAAACCTAAAAGATTAATTACTATTTTCTTGATAAAAAGCTGTTATTTATTTTTTATTGTGATAATATTATATACAAATGGAAAAGTATTATAGTTCAATTAAACCTTTTGAAAAAAGAAAAAAAAGAAGACCTTTTTTCAGAATGTTAAAAGCTATTATGAAAGTGTTCTTTCCAAAAGACCGCTTTATATGGAAAGGGCGGAAGCCGAAAGAAAACGAACCTTTTATTTTTGTATGCAATCACACAAAAATATACGCCCCGTTAACCTTTCTTTTGAATTATGACAAGCCCATAAGACCGTGGTCAAACTCATATCTTTTAACCTATAAAGAGTGCGCTCATCATATGCTTTATAATGTTTTAGAAAATAGAAAACCAAAGTTTTTGCTTTATCCTCTGATCTTATTGATGCTTCCCTTTATTGTATGGTTTTTTAGAAGTATGGATGTAATTCCTGTATACAAACAAGACAGAAGAATTGAAATAACTTTTGAAAAAGCTGTCAAGACCATAGAAGAAGGCGTTCATCAGATTGTTTTTCCAGAAAAAAAAGAAAACAAAGTTAATGACTATATCTTTGAACTAAAGCGGGGATTTGCTTATGTGGCAAAACAATATTATGATAAAAGTGGAAAAATTATGAATTTCTATCCTGTATATGTCTGCCAAAGTCTAAATAAAACGCTGATAGGAAAT
>CAZVHD010000141.1:0-5021 GCA_964626765.1 uncultured Christensenella sp. | reverse complement strand
CCCATAGTCGTCTTATTTCATCAATAAAATCCACAATGTTTGAAAGAAGTCAAGAAACCGAGGAGCATGCCGCCAGACTCTCTCAGCTTGCGATGAGGTTGGGACGACAACTGGGCTTTTCTATAAGCCAGCTGGAGGAGTTAAAATTGCTTGCGACCCTTCATGATATAGGAAAAATTGCTATTGATGACAGTATTTTGAAAAAGCCCGCTAAACTCACTAAAGAAGAATGGAAGATTATGAAAAGCCATTCCCAAATTGGGTATAGAATAGCCATGTCCTCACCGGAATTTGCATCCGTTGCCGACTATATACTGTATCATCATGAAAGGTGGGACGGAAAAGGGTATCCGGCAGGTCTGAAAGGAGAGACTATACCTCTTCCCTCAAGAATAATATGCCTTGTAGACGCTTATGATGCAATGACTAATGAAAGGCCTTATTGCAAAGCAAAATCAAAAAATCAAGCTATTGAAGAGATAAAAAATAATGCCGGAAGTCAGTTTGATCCAAACCTTGTTAAAGTATTTTTGGAAAAGGTGTTGACATAATATAACATTTTTCATAAAAACATTCAAAGATTATGTGTATATTTTGATTATTTATGCTGTTTTTGCAACTATTTGTACTTGCAAAATATAAAAGCTCTTTTCAAACAATTATATTTCTGATATAATAATTTAATAGTGATTTAAGAATATAATATGGAGGCTTTTATTATGGATATAAAAGGAATTTTGAAAAAACTCACCCTTGAAGAAAAATGCGCTCTTGCATCGGGCGTTTCATTTTGGGATACTACTCCCATAAAAAGAGTAGGCGTTCCTTCCGCTAGTATGGCGGACGGGCCTCACGGTCTTAGAAAGGAAATAGTTGAGGGGGATGTCGCCAATGTAATGAAAAAAAGTAAAGAGGCGACTTGTTTTCCTACCGCTGTAACTCTTGCCAGTAGCTGGGATATAAACCTTGTTGCCGATGTTGCCAACGCCATTGCAAAAGAGAGTATGGACCAAAATGTGACTACGGTTCTTGGTCCGGGTGTTAATATAAAAAGAAATCCGCTTTGCGGAAGGAATTTTGAATATTTTTCAGAAGACCCATATCTTGCCGGTGAGCTCTCAGCAAGCTATGTAAACGCTGTTCAAAAAAACGGTGTTGGCACAAGCCTTAAGCATTTTGCAGTAAATTCTCAAGAATATCGCAGAATGGTCACTTCATCCGAGGTTGACGAGAGAGCTCTTAGGGAAATATATCTGCCTGCGTTTGAAATAACTGTGAAAAAAGCTCAGCCATATACTATTATGTGTAGCTATAATCCAATCAATGGCGTACACGCAAGCGACAATAAAAAACTCCTGACGGACATCTTAAGGGATGAATGGGGATTTAATGGTATTGTTATATCCGACTGGGGCGCTGTTAATGACAGAGTCAAAGGAATTCTAGCCGGAATGGATTTGGAAATGCCGACTAGCAACGGCGTTCACGATGATGATATAGCTCTTGCGGTAAAAGAAGGAAAGCTAGAGGAAAAAGACCTTGATAAAGTTGTCTTAAGAATTCTTGAATATGTCTATAAGTGCGCAAGCAACAGAGAGAAATTCAAAGAGAGCAAATGTGACTATGAAAAGCATCATAAGCTTGCAAGAAAAGCGGCTTCAGAAGGCGCTGTGCTTTTGA
Source organism: uncultured Christensenella sp. (assembly GCA_964626765.1). GTDB lineage: Bacteria > Bacillota > Clostridia > Christensenellales > DTU072 > DTU072. The sequence goes on along the minus strand of CAZVHD010000141.1, from coordinate 3,341 downwards.
AAAATGCCGAAGGCGCGCTTCCCATAAAAGAAAACAGCAATATAGCTGTTGTCGGTTCGCTTGCAAAACAAATGAGATATCAGGGCAGCGGAAGCAGTAGAATAAACCCCTATAAATTGGTAAGTTTCACCAACTATCTTGATGAGTTAAAATTACCTTATGAGTATGCTCAAGGCTACATACCCGAAGGTGATGGAGAGAATAAAAAACTCTTAGAAGATGCCATGCAAAAAGCTAAAGGAAAGGATTATGTGCTTGCTTTTATTGGACTTACTGATGAGTATGAATCAGAAGGATTTGATAGAACTCATTTGGATTTGCCTGCGGGACATAACGCTCTTATTGAAAAACTTTGTGAAGTAAATGACAATGTGATAGTGGTGCTGTCGTGCGGCTCTCCGGTAAAGATGCCTTGGCTTGACAAGGTGAAGGGCGTTTTGAATATGTATCTTACAGGTCAGGCAGGAGGAGAGGCTTGTTATGATTTAGTTTTTGGCAAGAAAAACCCCAGCGGAAAGTTGGCGGAAACCTTTCCCTTAAGCCTTGGGGACAATCCTGCTTTTTTGTATTATCAAATGGGGCCTCAGACCGTGGAATACAGAGAAAGCATTTTTGTAGGTTACAGATACTATGACACTGCTAAAAAAGATGTGCTTTTCCCATTTGGATACGGACTTTCATATACCTCATTTGAATATGGGGATTTGGAAATTGATAAAAAACAGATTTCGGATAAAGATAAATTAAAAATAACATTTTCCATAAAAAACAAAGGAAATTATGACGGGGCGGAAGTGGCTCAGGTCTATGTAAAAGATGTCGAGAGTGTAATATTCAGAGAGGAAAAATCGCTCAAAGGTTTTGTCAAAGTATTTCTTAAAAAAGGACAAAAGAAAACCGTCAGCATAGAGCTTGATAAGAGGGCGTTTGCTTTTTATAATGTTAACAAAAATGATTGGACGGTTGAAAACGGAAAGTTCGAAATTCTTGTAGGAGCGTCTTCGGATGATATAAGACTTTCAGATATAGTAAATGTAGAAGGAGACAAAGAGGGTATCCCAAATTATAAAGATAAAGCGCCTGTTTATTATAATATTGGTTCTGCAAGCGATATTAGTGACAAACAGTTTGAGGCGATATTGGCAAGACCCTTGACAGAAAACTGTCCGTTGAAAAAAGGTCAAATTGATATGAACAGCACTCTTGACGATGTGAAGATTACTCTTTTTGGAAGGTTCGTAAGGTGGGCGGCATATAAATTTAGTCCAATGGCGCTGCCCAAAGGTTCGCCCCTATTCTTAAAGAAAATGGTGCAGATGTCCGCAATAGTTATACCTTTAAGAAATATGTACGCTATGACAAACGGCATCGTTCCAAGAGAAACCGTGAATGGCCTTATTATGGCGTTCAATGGTAAGTTTTTCAGGGGATTGGGAAAAGCCATAAAAGCGTTTATTAAAAGGAATAAAGTAAAAAAGGCTGATATTTATAAAGAATGAAAGATATAATTATTGCAAGCAACAACCAGCATAAGATAAAGGAAATCAAACAGATTTTGGGTGATTTTTTCGATAACATTTATTCCCTTAAGGAAAAGGGAATTGATATTGAAGTGGACGAGACGGGCAAAACTTTTTATGAAAACGCTCTTATCAAGGCAAGAGAAATCAGCAAAATTTCAGGCATGTCAGCCCTTGCTGATGATTCAGGGCTTATGGTGGAGTATCTGAACGGACAGCCCGGAGTCTATTCGGCTAGGTTTGCGGGATATCCTTGTGACGACAATAATAATAACAAGTTATTATTAAAAAAGTTAGAGGGAGTGGCCGATAGAAGGGCGAGTTTTGTAAGTTGTATTGTTATCTATAAAACTGACGGGAGTATAATATCAGCAGAAGGAAAAACAGATGGCGAAATAATATTTGAGAAAAAAGGAGAAAATGGTTTTGGATATGACCCTATTTTTTTCTCCTACGACTTGAAAAAAACATTTGGCGAGGCGAGCGCCAGGGAAAAAAACCAGATATCCCATCGAGCAAGGGCATTAAAGGAAATAGCTAAAAAATTATAACAATAATAAAAGGGCAAAATCATTATGATATTGCCCTTTTATAGTTTTTATTGCTTCATTACTGGAGAAAGCATTTTCTATGTCCCATACGAGAGCTATGCTCGAAGAGCGAGGATTCGAACCCCTGACACTTTTATATTTTAATATCTTAAAAAGAGATGTACAAAGCGCAAAAAAAAAGACTATCTAGGATAACCTTTTTTGGAGCGGGAGACGGGATTCGAACCCGCGACATCTGCCTTGGCAAGGCAGCACTCTACCACTGAGTCACTCCCGCAATCGCCGCTGAAGCGATATACATAATATAGCAAAACTAAATTAAAAATGCAAGGATTTTTCATCAGTTTTTTGGCTTGTTGCCTTTCTGGCTACCTATTTTTATATTTTTCCTCGGGCTTTTTTTTGTATCTTTTCATAAGCTCCTGAAAAATATCCTTTGGTTGCATATCCATTTCTTCCATTAATACTAGAATATGATAGAACAAGTCGCTTATTTCCATTGTTAGCTCTTTTTTGTCATTATTTTTTGCGGCGATAACAGTTTCCGTTGCTTCCTCGCCCACTTTTTTAAGGATTTTATCAAGACCCTTGTTGAATAAATAGTTTGTATAACTGCCTTCTACGGGATTTTGCTTTCGTCCCTTTATGGTTTCCAAAACATCAAATATAATTCGATAGTCCACTTCTTTATTGTCCATAAGAGGCGTGAAAAAACATGTTTTGTTGCCTGTATGACAGCTTACACCCGTTTGCAACACTTTGAAAAGTACGCAGTCACGGTCACAATCTATGCTGCCACTGACTACTTTTTGCACATTCCCACTGGTCTCGCCCTTTTTCCACAGACACTTTCTTGACCTTGAAAAATAGTGCATATAACCTGTTTCAAGCGTTAACTTATAGGCCTCTTCGTTCATAAACGCTTGCATAAGCACATCGCCTGTCAAAGCGTCTTGCGCTATGGCTACAATAAGACCTTTTTCATCAAATTTCATACCTTTCTCCTTTTTATAACCTGACCGCTATATTGTTTTCTCTCAAGTATTCCTTCAGTTCCTTTATTCCCAGTTCATTAAAATGAAATAATGACGCGGCAAGCGCGGCGTCCGCCTTTCCTCTTTCGCTCAAAACATCATAAAAATCTTCTTTTTTTCCGGCTCCGCCTGATGCGATAACGGGAATTTTCACAGCCTCGCTGACTCTTTTTGTCAATTCCAAATCAAATCCCGACTTTGTTCCGTCCTTATCCATAGAGGTTAAAAGTATCTCG
>CAZVHD010000140.1:0-5089 GCA_964626765.1 uncultured Christensenella sp. | reverse complement strand
GGCTGTAAAGTCAACCAATACGAAAGCGACAGACTCGTTCAGGCGCTTGAAAAAAGAGGTTTTAAGGTCTTTTCGGACTTAACTTACGCAGATATTTTTATTATAAACACATGCGCTGTTACTGCCGAGGCTGAAAGAAAATCACGCCAAGCAATAAAGAGATGTCTTGCAAAAAACCCCGACGGAAAAGTCTATATATGCGGATGTTCCTCCCAAAACAACCCCTTGGAATTTCAAAAACAAGGCGTGTCATTTGTATGCGGAGTTAACAAAGATGAAATTATAAATAGAATTGACGCTGACTTTTTGTTTAACGGTTATGAAAACAGCATATTGACCTTAACAAAAACTCGAGCAAGGTCCTATGTCAAAATTCAGGACGGATGCGACAATTTTTGTTCGTATTGTATCATTCCATATTTAAGAGGCAGTAGTAAGTCAAGAGACACAGATGAAATTGTTGAGGAAGTAAAAGCCCTTAGCCAAAAGACAAAAGAAATCGTCTTAGTGGGAATTAATCTTTCGCTTTACGGAAAGGACACCGGATCATCCCTTGTCAGCCTCGTAAAAAAACTCAAGGATATAGATGTAAGAATAAGGCTGGGCTCATTTTATGCCGAAAGCATAAACAAAGAACTTTTGGACAGCCTTTTTGAGCTCAAACACTTTTGCCCGCATTTTCATTTATCGCTGCAAAGCGGCGACGACGAGGTGTTGAAAGCTATGAACAGAAGATATACCACAAAGCTTTACAAGGAAAAAATTGAGCTTATACGCTCTTATGATAAAAACGCCTGTATTACTACCGATATTATTGTGGGCTTTCCTACTGAAACAGATAAGATGTTTGAAAACAGCGTGAATTTTGCTAAAAACATGGAGTTTAGCGATATTCATATTTTTCCTTATTCCCAAAGGTCTGGCGTTGCGAGTTCAAAACTCACCCCGCCCGACAAGCTTGTCCTAAAAGAAAGAATCAAAAAAATGACTGAAATAAAAAGACAATTGATAAAAAATTATCTATTTGCTAATATTAATATAGAACAAAATGTCTTTTTTGAAGAGAGTATTGACGGGATAAAAAGAGGTTATTCTGAAAGGTACATTAGGGTGTACGCTAAAACAAAAAAAGAATTTGCCAAGGTTATGCCAAAAGAAATCTATAAAGACGGATTGAAAGGAGAAGTAAAAGATGAATAATAACTGTGTATTTTGCAAGATTATAGCCGGAGAAATTCCATCTGACAAAGTCTATGAGGATGACTTTATGATAATTATCAAAGATATCTCGCCGCAGGCAAAACGCCATTATCTGCTCATTCCCAAAACTCATTACGCCAACATTATTGAGATGTCCAACGATGAAGCTCTGAAGCTTGGACAAAGCCTAAAGACGCTTTCCACTATGGTGAATGACTTGGGACTTGAAGACGGTTTTAGACTTGTTAGCAATAAAGGCGTGAACGCAAAACAATCAGTAGAACATCTTCATATCCACATTCTCGGCGGCGAACCCCTAAGCGAAAGGATGGGATAAGCAATCAGGTATTTATAAATTTATAAATCATTCTAATCGCCTTAAAAAGGCATTCAGCGATATGTCATGCCACAAAAAAACCGCTTTTACTTTTTTAGTAAAGCGGCTTTTATTTTTTGATGTAACTATCGGAAATTATGCATTAGATAATTTCTTTTGGGTCTTGAGACATCTTGTGCAAACATATTCTTTTTTTACACTACCGTTGTCTTTTGTTACGGGGACTTTATGAACATTGGCTCCCCAGGTTCTTCTTGATTTTCTGTTACTATGGCTAACCTTGTTGCCGCTCATAGAACCTTTTCCACATATAGTACAAACTCTAGACATTTTTAATAACCTCCTCAATTAGACTTTATGATTATACAATCTATAACCAATTTTTGCAACACTTTTGAGGTTAGTTTTCTAATTTACTTGCAATTTCTTTATATATATAATATTATTATAAAGTAATTAAGAATAACAGAAGGAAGTGTTATGGCGTTAAGAACATCCAACATTTACGGTGATATTACCATATCGGACGAGGCAGTGGCTATTATTGCCAACCGTGTGGCAAGTGAATGTTACGGTGTTGCGGAGATGGTGAGCAGAAGGCTTTCCGACAGCATCCTTTCTATTTTTAATAAAGAGTCAGCCACAAAAGGCGTCAAATTAGTTACTGTGGACAACAGGATATTTATTGACCTATATGTATTGCTCATGGCTGACATAAATCAAGAGGCAGTAGTCGAATCTCTCAAATCAACCGTAAAGTACCATGTGGAACAGTTTACGGGCATGAGAGTAAAAGCGGTGAATGTTCATGTGCTTGGAGTCAAGCTTTGAACTTCGCCTTTTTTTATTGGCTGTCTTGAATTAAAAGCGAGGATAAGATATGTTGACATATATAGATAACGCGCTTATGAGAAAAATCATTATTGGCGCAAAAAAGAATTTGGAAATCAATAATGCCTATGTGGATAGCTTAAATGTTTTTCCCGTGCCTGATGGAGACACCGGCACGAATATGAGCCTTACGATGAATTCGACAGTTAAGGAAGTGGAACAAGAAAAATCCGATAACATAGCCGATATTATACAAGCCTTCTCCAAGGGCGCCTTGAAAGGCGCCAGAGGAAATAGCGGCGTTATTCTCTCACAGATATTCAAGGGAATGGCGGAGATTATTTCCCAAGCCAAAATAGTCAACACCAAGACTTTTGCAAAGGCTCTTTCCAATGGTTCGGACAAGGCGTATGACGCGGTCACCCACCCCAAGGAAGGAACTATACTCACAGTAATCAGAGTTATGGGCGACTATGCCAACAAGATAGCCTTGAGAAATGCTGATTTTGTGGAATTTCTGGAAAAACTTCTTCAAAAAGGCGAAGAGATACTTCTCGAAACGCCGGAAATGTTACCGGTATTGAAAAAAGCCGGAGTCATAGACGCTGGCGGACAAGGTCTTTTATATATCTTTTCGGGCATGTACAATATTATTGCCGGAAAGGAAATTACAGCGGTTGAGGAAGAGAAGATAACCCCCAAGGAAACTCCCAAACAGGTTTATTTTGAGGCGGATGTCCATAATTTGGACGATATCAAGTACGGATACTGCACGGAGTTTTTCGTAATTAATATGAAAAAAAATGTCACAACCGCAGATATAGATAAACTAAGAGACAAGCTTTCAGAACTCGGAGATTGTGTTATTGTCGTAGGCGATTTACAGCTTGTCAAAGTGCATGTCCACACCAACAATCCCGACAAAGCTCTGGGATACGCTTTGATGCTAGGTGAACTGGACAAACCCAAAATAGAAAACATGTTTGAGCAAAACAGAGAGCTCAAAAAAGAAAAGAAAAAGCAAATAAAGAAAAAGCAGGGTATGGTTTCCATAAGTAGCGGAAAAGGCTTTAAGCAATTGTTTGAAGAGCTTGGCGTTGACGCTGTACTGGAAGGCGGACAGACAATGAACCCAAGCGTATCGGATATTGTGGATATCGTAAATTCAGTATCGGCAGACACAGTTTTTATATTCCCCAACAACAAGAATATTATCCTTGCTTGCGAGCAGGCAAGAGAGCTTACAAAAAACAAACTGGTTGTCGTTGCCACAACCAATATCCCAATGGGCATAGCCGCCGCCATGACTTTTAATCCCGACACTGAAGTTGACGACAACCTCAAGGTCATGCAAAAGGCTGCATGCTCAATCAAATGTTTGCAAATTACTCATGCTGTCAGAGATACGGAAATGGATGGTTTTAATCTTCATAATGGAGATATCATAGGTCTTGGAAAAACAATACTTGCTCAAGGAAAAGATATCAATCAAGTATCTTTTGACACAATCAAAAGCGTTATAAATGACGATATAGCAACAATCACACTTTTTTATGGCGAAGATATTGACGAAAAAACAGCCGCCAAACTGCAACAGACTCTCGAGGATACATATTCCGACAGGGATGTTATAGCAATAAGCGGAGGTCAACCGCATTATTATTACCTTATAAGTTTGGAATAAGAAATGCTCACAATCATTAAAGGCATAGGACAAAAAACAAAAGAAAAGCTCAATTCTCTGGGTATTTTCACGCCTTATGATTTGATGCTAAACTTGCCCCATAGTTACATTGATATGACAAAATATACTCATCCGTCAAACACATCTGACGGATGTTATTGTAAATTGGACATAATTTTCACCCGTGTGGACAAACCTTTTAGAAAGGGCAAGTTGTCCATTTTTAAGACAGAGGCAAAAACCAAAGACAATCAAACAGTAAAAATAGTATGGTTCAATCAAAGCTATATTAGTGAAACAATTAAAAAAGAAGAGTTTTATACAATTTTTGGACAAATAGGCCATAACCGAGACTTTTATTCATTTACAAATCCACAAATAGAAAAAAAGACAGGAGAAAACAGCAAATTCACAGGAATTCAACCTCTTTATCGAACAAAGGGCTTGATACCTCAAGGAAAGTACCGCCAGTATGTAAAAGAAGCATTGGACAAGGCAACAGAACTTAGAGGCGTAATAAAAAAGGAGACAGAAAAGGAATTTTCATTAATGAATTATAAGGAAGCTCTTATAAATACGAATTGTCCTTCGGATAGGATGATAATTGAAAAGGCTCAAAAAAGAATTGTTCTTGAAGGTATAGTGAAAAAAATGGCGGCGTTCAGGCTGGAGAAATTAGAAACTCAGTCTTTCAACAAAGAAAGAAAGTATAAACATGTTGACATTTATGATTTTACAAGAAGTTTGCCTTTTGAACTTAGCCCTTCACAAGAAACCGCTATAAATTCTCTTGCCAAAAAGATGACAAATCCCAACCCGCTCAACGCTATTCTTTGCGGTGATGTGGGCAGCGGAAAAACAGTTGTGGCTTTTTCATTATTTTATTTTGTAGTCAAAAGCGGTTACCAGGCGGCGTTTATGGCGCCCACCGAAATACTTGCCTCGCAGCATTTTGAAAAGGTGAAAAAGATGCTTTGTCCTATGGGAATAAGAGCGGCTCTTTTGACATCATCTACCGTCGCCGAAGAAAGAAACAA
>CAZVHD010000139.1:0-5150 GCA_964626765.1 uncultured Christensenella sp. | reverse complement strand
CAAGATTGAACAAGGCAAATTCAAAGACCTCAACTTAATAATAAAAGCCGATGTTCAAGGCTCGGCAGAAGCTCTTAAACAGTCGCTTACTAAGCTGTCAAATGACGAAGTCAAAGTAAATGTCGTCCACAGCGGCGTAGGAGCTATAAGCGAGTCGGATATTATGCTTGCGGACACCTCAAATGCGATTATCATAGGCTTTAACATAAGACCTGACAATAAAGCAAAGGCTCTTAGTGAAAAAGAGGGCGTTGATATAAAGCTTTATAGAATAATCTATGACGCCATTGATGACATTAATAAAGCAATAAAAGGTCTCTTGGCTCCCAAATACAAGGAAACATATCTTGGAAGCGCAGAAGTCCGTCAAGTCTTTAAGGTATCAGGAACAGGCACTATTGCCGGTTGCATGGTAAAAGACGGAAAGATAACAAGAAATGCTCAAGTCAGATTAATTAGGGACAGCGTGGAGATTTTTGATACCACAATAGACAGCCTAAAGAGATTCAAAGACGATGCAAAAGAGGTTGCGGCAGGCTTTGAGTGTGGAATAAGTCTAACAAAATATAATGACATAAAAGAGGGCGATATAATTGAGGCGTATTTGCTTGAGGAGGAAAAGCAATAATGGCAAGAGTGGAAAGGGTTGAAAATGAATTGAAAAAAGAGCTCAACGAATTAATAGCCCATGAGATAAAAGACCCAAGGATAGACTCTTTAGTGAGTGTTACAAAGGTGCAAACCGCAAAGGAGCTAAAGTTTGCAAGAGTTTTCATAAGCGTTTTTAGCAAAGAGAACCCTAAAGAAGTTTTGGATGTCCTAAATAAAGCGTCATCTTTCTTAAGAAGCAAACTCTTCAAAAGACTCAAAATAAGAGAGGTTCCGGAGCTACACTTCCAACTTGTTGATAGTATTGAATACAGCTTTAAGATTGACAACATCTTAAAAGACATAAAAAACAAGGAGTAGCAAGGTATAAGAAAATAGTCGATATCCTTAAAGAAAGTAACATTATCGCGCTTTTTGCGCACATGAAGCCTGACGGCGATGCAATAGGCTCGTCTCTTGCGGTATATACATTTCTCAAAAAACTCAATAAAAATGTTCATTGCTTTTTTCCGGATAAAAACAAAGCCATACAAGCCAAATTCAATTTCCTAAAAAACAGCGATGTATTCAATAAGGAAAAGGCTAATACTTATGAGTGCGCTTTGGCTTTGGATTGCGGCGATTCCTCCAGACTAGGGGATGAAAATATAAAGATTTTTAATAAATCTAAGAACACTATTGCAATAGACCATCATGGATCGCATGAAGAGTTTGCTCAAACCACCTTACTTGAAGCAAGAGCCTCAAGCACAACGCAAATTATTTATAAGCTTCTCGAGCAATATGACAAGAGCCTTATTGATTTGGATATAGCAACACAGCTTTACACAGGTCTTGTAACCGACTCAGGAAGTTTTTCATATTCAAGCACATCTGAAGAAACGCATAATATTGCTGCAAAGCTTTTATCATATGGAATAGATGCCGGCGAAATATCCAGAAAAGTTATGAAAGACATACCTTTGAACCTTTTCAAACTTAGAGCAAAGGTATTGTCTCAGGCAAAATTCTATCAGGATAACAAAATAGCCGTAATATCTTTTAGAACAGAGGATTTTTTGGCAACAAATACGACACAAGACGACACAGAAGGATTAATTAATAATATTTTGGATGTTGATACCGTTGAGGTAGCCATATCAATAGCCGAGATAAAGGATAAGTCCTATAAGGTCAGTTTTCGCACTAAAGATAAAGTCAACGCAACTTCTCTTGCAAATATATTTGGAGGAGGAGGGCATGTTAATGCCGCAGGTTGCAGAATTTATGGTTATTATGAAGATATCTATAATAAATTATTAAACAGCGCAACGGAGATGCTGGGATATGCTTAACGGATTTATTAATCTGTATAAAGAAAAGAATATTACTTCAAACAAAGCCCTTAGTAGTCTAAAATTTCAGTTAAAACAGAACAATATCATTACAAAAGTCGGACATTTTGGAACTCTTGACCCAGATGCCGAAGGCGTATTACCTGTTGCTTTGGGAAGAGCTACAAGACTTTTTGATTACAACATTAACAAAAAGAAGATATACAAGGCAAGTTTTGAATTTGGCAAAGAGACAGACACTTTGGATTTATCGGGAAAAATCCTAAAAGAAGAGGATGTATCAATCAAAAGTGAAGATGTTTTGAAAGTCACGGACTCTTTCATTGGAGACATAGAGCAATATCCACCCAAATACAGCGCAAAATCGGTTGGAGGCACAAGAGCTTATAAGCTTGCAAGAAAGGGCGTGGATTTTTATTTGAAGCCTAAAACAGTGCATATTTATAGCGTTGAATTAATTAATAAATCAGGGCATAACCAATATGAATTCAGAATTATATGCAGCGGAGGCACTTACATAAGAGCTATTGCAAGAGATATGGCTTATAAAATGGGCACCATAGGCATTATGACAGAACTTGTAAGAGAAAAAAGCGGATATTTTGATATATCAGAGAGCGTGAAACTATCAAAACTTGAAAATAGCGACATATCCTCTTATATTTTACCCATGGATATCGTATTAAAAGATTATAAAAGAATTGATATAACAAAGAACCAAAAAAAGGATTTGCTTGACGGAAAAAGAATTGACTATAATAATCTCTCAGACGGATATTTTGCAGTTTATAGCGAAAATCAGCTTGCTGGGATAGGACATAAGGATGAATTAGGGAGGCTTTTTATAAAAACATGGCTATTGTAAGCGACAAAAGAGTATTGGCTTTAGGGTTTTTTGACAGTGTACATATCGGACACAGGTATTTACTTTCACAAGCTAAAAAGGTTGCAAAAAAAGAAAAAGCCCGCCTTACCGTAATTACATTTAACGATAATTTTCTTAAAAATCTCAATAGAGCAGAAAAGGAAATTTATTTATTAAAAGAAAGATTGAAGATATTAAAAAAACTTGGATATAATGATGTTATAGTACTTGACCCCACAAAGGAATTTTTATCAATGTCCGAAGACCAATTCTTAGAATATATCCTCACTCTTAACCCTACGGCGATTGTAGCCGGAAAAGATTACACATTTGGAAAGATGGGAAAAGGAAATATGGCTTATCTGTCAGGATATATGTTAAATAAAAATGTCAAAGTCATAGAAATCAATCTTCAAAAAGTAAATTTAAGAAAAATAAGCACAACTCACATAAAAAAGCTTTTATCACAGGGAAATATTGAGAAAGCGAATTGCCTACTTGGTGAAAACTATTTTGTTAGCGGAAGGGTAACCAAAGGAAGAGGAGTGGGTTCCCGTATGGGCATTCCCACGGCTAATCTTACCATAAATGAAATGAAACATATCCCCCTTGACGGCGTCTATAAGACAACAACCGAAGTGGATAATATGAACTACGACTCAATAACTAATGTGGGCGCTCATCCTACTTTTGAAGATGAGATAAACAATATTGAAACAATGCTTATTGACAAAAAGCTTAATTTATACAACAAGGATATCACAGTATATTTTGAAAAAAGAATAAGGGACATAATTAAGTTTGAAACTCCTGAAAAGTTGGCAAACCAGATTAAACAAGACATAAAGAAAGCATATAAGTGAGGAAAAATATGATAAAATTCGGCGTATCAGGAAATTCCAACAGTTTTTTTGAAGAAGGCTTTACCACAACAAAAGAGGCGGCCAAGTGGTGTAGTAGAAGGGGGCTTGACCTTTTTGAATACTCATTTGGCAGAGGAATCAATATTAGAGACGAAACCGCTGAAGATATAGGAAATGAATTTGCATTGTATAATATTGAGATGTCCGTACACGCGCCATATTATATAAATTTTGCAAGCATCGACCCTGAAAAAATAAAAAAGTCCATAATGTATGTTACCAAATCGCTGGAGAAAGCTCAATTTATGAAGGCCACAAGAGTGGTTATTCATACAGGGTCACAAGGTAAGTTGGAAAGAGATGAAGCTGTTAAGATTACAAAAGAAAATCTAAGGCATCTTATGGAAATAATAGCCGAAAAGGGACTTGATAACTTTATTCTCTGTCCCGAAACTATGGGAAAACTCGGTCAAATTGGAACCATAGAAGAAATAATTGATTTTTGCAATATGGCTGATTATTTTTATCCTTGCGTTGATTTTGGTCATATAAATGCAAGAGAGCAAGGTATATTAAAATTAAAAAGAGATTATCAAGAGATTATCAACAGACTTTTTGATAATCTTCCTTCACCAAAAGTTAAATATATGCATATACATTTTAGCAAAATTGAATACGGCCTAAAAGGGGAGATAAGGCATCTTACTTTTGAAGACAAAAAATATGGTCCGGAGTTTGAGCCTCTTGCAGAGGTACTCTATAAGAACACCATGCAACCCCATATTTTATCCGAATCTAATGGAACTCAGGCCGAGGACGCATCTCAAATGAAAAATATTTATATGAAATTACTGACAAAGTAGTAATTTATTGCATATAATGTTTCGTGGGCGAAAAAGTTTACAAAAATCTTAAAAAAAATAAGAAAAAAGTTATATCATGGTTTATGGTCATAGCTTTTGTGTTATTCATAATAATTTATTATAATGTTGTGACAATTCCTTATGTCAAAACACTTGCGGAAGAGAGCGTTGCAATTAAAGCTATTGATACAATAAATGAAACAAATGATAGGATTCAGAGATTGAGAGCATTCTATGGCGAGCTTTTTGAATTTGAAAAAAACGATGAAGGCGACATCACATATATAAAAAGCAATCCTACACTTATAAATCAAATAACTATGCTTGCAAATACCGAGATTCAAAACACCCTAAATGAGCTTCATGACCAAAAGCTTGATATACCGGTGGGAGCGTTTACGGGCAGCGCTTTGTTTTCAGGCATCGGCTTTGATGTGCCCCTTACAATAGTATCAATAGGCAGATGTAACACTGAATTTTTGTCAGATTTTTATTCAGTGGGAATAAACCATTCACTGCATAGGCTTGTTTTGAATATTAGCGTTGACATAGAAATGCTTGTTCCATGGCACAGTCACGATGTATCGCTTTCATACCAAGTTCTTCTTGCGGAAAA
>CAZVHD010000138.1:0-5153 GCA_964626765.1 uncultured Christensenella sp. | reverse complement strand
TCTTTTTTATCCTCAGGCGCTTCATTCTGTTCAAGCAATTTGAAAAGTCTTTCCGCAGCGGCGATAGTTGACTGTATTGTATTGGCTATATTCGCTGTTTGCATAATAGGATGACTAAACTGGTGGGAATACTGCATAAACGCTTGAATATCGCCTATCATAAGCCTTCCGCCTGCAAGTATGCCTCCCACAACGCTTATTGCAACATACGCAAGATTATTAACAAATTGCAACATGGGCATAATTATGCCGGACAGAAATTGGGCATCCTTTCCTGCTGTGTACAATTCGTCATTTGTCTTAGAGAATTCTTTTATAGTATCAGATTGTTTATTATAAAGCTGAACCACTGACTTGTTTGTATATATTTCCTCAACATAACCGTTGAGATGGCCTAATTTGGATTGTTGGGATATAAATTTCTTTTGAGACTTTTTTGCTATTAAAAGAGTAATCACAGCAAACATTGGCAAACTTGCAACAGCAATGATTGTCATATAACCGCTTATTGTAAGCATCATAACAATTATGCCCACTATTGTTAGAACACTTGTTATTGCCTGTGTGATTGATTGCTGAAGTGATAAGGATATTGTTTCAATATCGTTTGTGACTATGGAAAGAATATCCCCGGACGAATGAGTGTCATAATAATTAATGGGTAGTTTTTTGAACTTATCCTTGACTTCCCTTCTCATTTGATATACAACTCTTTGGGATACTCCTGCCGATAAAAATTGTGACAAAAAATGGAAAATTGCAGAGCCCACATAAAGCGTAGACACGATAATAAGTATAGTGACAATGTATTCGATATCCAATTTTCCCTGCATAATGCCTGTTTGAAGGGCGTTTGTGGCGTTTGCAAGAATTCTTGGGGATACTATATTAAAGACTGTTCCTATGGCGGCAAGAATTATAACGGCTATAAATAAAGGTATATGTGGTTTGAGATATCTTAAAAGTTTTTTGAAAGTACCTTTGAAATCTTGTGGTTTTTCTGCCGGCGCCATTCCGCCCATTGGTCCGCCCATTTGAGGTTTTTTTCCCTGAGCCATTAAAAACCTCCTTCAATGCCAAGTTCTTTTTCTGACATTTGAGAGAGCGCTATTTCCCTGTATACGGGGCAATTTCGTAAAAGGTCTTTGTGTTTTCCCATTCCAACAAGCTTTCCACTCTCGAGAACAATAATATTATCAGCATCCATAACCGTACCTATTCTTTGAGCGACTATTATTACAGCCTTGTCTTTTGTAACCTGCGCAAGTTCTTTTCTCAATCGAGAATCCGTTGCAAAATCAAGAGCCGAAAAACTATCGTCCAATATCAATATATCATTGTCTGCTGCAAGGGCTCTGGCTATTGATATTCTTTGCTTTTGGCCACCGGAAAAGTTTCTCCCGCCTTGTTCCACAACAGCGTCCAATCCCCCTTGCTTTTCTTCAACAAGGTTTTGGGATTGAGATACTTTTATCGCTTTTTCAAGCTTTTTGTCATCATGAGTTCCATATAAGATATTTTCCTTAATATCCCCAGAAAACAGCACCGCTGTTTGTGTGACAAAGCCTATTCTTGACCTCAAATCGTTGAGCTGAAAATTTCTAACATCTTCCTTATCAACCTTCACCTTTCCTTTTGTTACATCATAAAGCCTGGGTATTAGGTTTATTAATGTGCTTTTACCGCTTCCAGTGCCTCCTATAATTGCAGTAACATTTCCTTTTTGGGCAGAAAAAGAAATATTCTCCAATACATATTTGTTGCTTGTTTGGGAATATGAAAAATAGACATTTTCAAAATCAACACATCCTTTTCTTTTGGGTGATACTGCCTCCTTAGGGCTTACTATATCGGGTTCTGTGTCTATTACTTGTTGAATTCTTGTAGCTGACACACTTGCTCTTGGAAGCATAATAAATATAACAGAAAACATAATGACACTCATCATAATCTGCATGATATATTGTATCACAGCCATCATATTGCCAAGATATGTATAATCTAAAAGGTTGTCGCTCAGATTTCTGTTTATACTAAAAGCGGCAATAAACACTATGGCCACCGATGTTCCGCTCATAACTATTGTCATAAAAGGCATCATAATAGACATTATTCTTGCCGCCTTTAAGCTTGATTGGGTGACTCTTTTATTGGCGTTTGCAAATCTCTTGTCCTCATATTCATCGCCGCCAAACGCTCTTATAACCCTTACGCCTGTTATGTTTTCTCTGGTTACCATAGTCAAATGGTCAATTCTTTTTTGTATTGCCTTGAATACAGGAATAATGTTTTTTGCTATTAATAAAATTGTGCCGCTGACTATTGGAATAGTAAATAATAACACAATAGTCATCCTAGCATCCTTATTAATTGCCATAATAAGCCCACCAATAAACATTACAGGAACATTTATAACCATTCTAAGCGCCATAATTATAAGATTCTGCAATTGTGTAACATCATTAGTGGTTCTGGTTATAAGGCTTGCTGTGGAAAAATTATCTTCCTGAGCTTTGGAAAAAGCAATAACTTTGGTAAACATCTTTTTTCTGATGTCCCTGCCAAAAGCCATACCAACTTTTGATGAAAAAAGCGCTATAAAGATTGCCAAAACCGAAGAGCCAAGAGTAATACCCAGCATGATAAGACCATTTTTTATAATCACAGAAAAATCACTTTTCTGAACAAGCTCTACTTGAGGATTTCCATCCTCGTCCAAAACCAGCTTTCCTTGTTTTGGTTGTGAATTCATATCACCGTCAACGGTTCTTAAAAATTTTGGTACGGGATATATCTCCCCTGTTTCGGGATTGAGAAAGTTTACAACCTTTCCTTCTTCGTTCTTTTCTACGCCTGTAATAATGGCGTAGTTTTTATTATTAATTCTTTGCGTAACCAAAACGCCTTCATTCTTATAAATTATTTTGGGAAGAGGCATTTCTATGCCTAAATTCTCATCTTTAACATATATTATCTCACCCCGGGCTGTCCTTTCATAATCCACTTCGACAACAATGCCTTCTCCAATAATGCGACTCATTCTGTCCGGTAGAAAAAGCGTTGCCAAAGAAACTCCGGTAACCATAATAACTATTAATATAATTAACCCTGTATAAGGCTTGAGATTTTTTAGTAGTTTTATCAAAAAAAGTTCTCCGTTTTAGTCAAAATAATATATATTATATTACAGCTTTAATTTTTGATTAAGTGATTTTATGATTTTTATATCCAACTTTACTATCTTTCTATCATATGTTACTATTCCGTTACATTCGTCTTCCACATCGCTAAGCTCTGTATAGACTGTTGCGCATAATCCTTTTTCTATAAGAGGTATTATCTTCTTTTCATAAAGATTTATAAAAGCCTTTTGAAATTTATCTTTGTTATAGTATTTTTTGTAACCAAAAAACTTTTTTTCATTATACATATGCCCTTTTGTTTTCAATGAATATCCCCCAAACTCGCTCAATACAAAAGGTCTTTTATCTCTTTTCATTTTTATAGGCGTAAAATAAATATGCGGACTTTTAACATCTCCTATGCCCTGGTCATGCCAGCCGCTTGCATGGTCTATTATGCGAGTAGGGTCAAGTCTTTTATAAAAATCATAAACTTTTTTACTGTCGAATTGCCCCCATCCTTAATTGAAAGGAACCCACATAGCTAACGATATCGTATTATAAAGAGATTCAATCATTCTCTTTGAGTCTTTATAGTACTCCTCTCTTCCCTCTTTATCCTCTCTAGCAAATGGCTTATAATTGGTGTCATCCATAATATTGCCAATAAAGGGTCTTATACCTATTGTGAACATACTGTATTTCCCGCCGCCATTAATCATATCTTGCCACACCAATAGCCCCAGTCTGTCACAGTGGTAATACCACCTCAAAGGCTCTATCTTGATGTGCTTTCTTAACATATTAAAGCCCATTTCTTTAATAAGCTTTATGTCATAAATCATAGCTTCGTCGCTTGGGGCTGTATACATACCGTCAGACCAATATCCCTGGTCCAAAACACCATTATGGAAATAAGGTTCATTATTAAGCATAAGTCTTGGTATTCCCAAATTATCTTTTCCCACACAAAACTTACGCATGCCAAAATATGATTCAATTCTATCTTCACCGGCTTCAATTCTCAAATAGTACAAATATGGATTCTCCGGAGTCCAAAGCTCATAGTTTTTGAGCTTTATTTTGACTTTTTGTCCTGAAAAAGTCTCTTTGGCTATTTCCTTTTGCTTATCAATAACAGTTACTGTTGCCGAAGATATCTCCTTATTATAAAAAAGCTCAATATTCAATAAGTCATTGTCTATGTCGGGTGTGAGAGCTATTCTTTCTATGAATTTGTCGCTGACGCTTTCCAACCATACCGTCTGCCATATGCCCGATTGTGGACTATACCATATGCCGCCTCTGTTGAATGTTTGTTTGCCTCTTGCTTGTACGCCTTTATCGGTGGGGTCTGTGACTTTGACGGTTATTTCATTTTCACCTTTTTTTATAAGCTTTGTTATGTCTATTGTAAAGGGATAATAACCGCCCCTGTTTTTCCCGGCGTATTTATTGTTTATTTCAACTTCACAATAATAGTCCACCGCTCCAAAATTTATAAGCGTTCTATCTTTTATAAAATTCTCTTTTATAATAAAGTTTTTCCTATAATAGAGTATATCATCTGCTGTGACCTGTCTTTTTACTCCTGAAAGATGACACTCAGGAGAAAAGGGAACAATAATTTTACCTTGATATGAATTTAACTTTTGGCTTTTTGGGAGTATTGCATAGTCCCATTCCCCATTCAAACACAAAAAGCTGTCCCTTTTTAATTGTGGACGAGGGTACTCGCTTAATGGATTGCTTTTTTCTAGTTTTTCACCAAAAGGTGTTAAAAGATTTTTCATTTTTTACCTCTTTTATACATAAAAAAGGGGCAGAAAGGCTCTGCCCCTTTTTTCATGTTTAATTCTAGTTGCCCCAAATTACATAAAGTTTTATGCTTTCGTCTCTTATAATTTCATAGGGATCGGACGGTGTGCAAATCTCTGTACCTGTGGGAGAGTCTTTACGATAACCTATGGACATTCCTCTTACGGGGTCTGTCAAGGTGGGTAGGGTTTCGGCTGTAAGGAATTCAGCCTG
>CAZVHD010000137.1:0-5163 GCA_964626765.1 uncultured Christensenella sp. | reverse complement strand
CTGCGTCAACACTTTTTTATTTTGTATCTATGAGCGTCAGGATAAGGCCCGATGTTGTAAATCTTCAAAAAGGTCACGATGAATATTTATCAAACATAAACAGATTAAATTATTCAAGTAGCGCACCAAATGTACTTGTCATCTTAATGGATGATGCTGGATATTCGGATATCTCTTCATACAGCTATTTAGGTGACCAAAATGCAACAATTCACACCCCAAACATTGATTCAATAGGAGAAGAAGGAATATATCTTGACAATTTTTATTCAAGTTCTCCTGTATGTTCTCCTTCAAGTTTTGGATTGTTGACGGGAAGATATCCCATAAGAGGATATGTTGACGAAGTATTTTTTCCGTCCTGTGTATCCAATAAACCGTACAGCATTACTAAACATTGGAATCAATTAATGTTAAAAAATAATGTTGACGGTATTTTAGGCGATGAAATAACTTTAGCCGAAGTATTACAGGCTTATGGATATAATACTGGAGCAGTGGGTAAATGGCATCTTGGGGATTATGGACAATATCTTCCCACAAACCAAGGCTTTGATTATTTCTTTGGAACCTATTATTCAAATGACATGACTCCTTATGAATTTTTCCAAGAAGAAAACGGAAAATCAGAACTGGTAATAAGTCATGACGAATTAAAAGACCAATCCGAAATTACGCCTATATTAACAAATGAACTAAAAGGATTTATAGAAAATTCAATAAACAAAAATCAAAAGTTTTTCGCATATTATCCGACACCATGGCCGCATTATCCAATTTATTCAGGACAAAAATATGACAGTTCTGATGACAGCTATAAACATTGTATGGAAGAATTTGATTCCTATATGGGAGAAGTTCTCCAAATGCTAAAAGATAAAGGCGTGTATGATGATACGCTCATTGTTTTCACAAGTGACAACGGACCCGCTAGAGAAGGCGCTTCAGGAGCGTTAAGAGGAAGGAAAGGAACAACCTTTGAGGGAGGGCAAAAAGTACCGTTCATAGCAAGTTATCCAAATGGCGGATTGGCACAAGGCGCTAGCTTTAACGGTGTTACAGGGCAAAAAAGGGTAGATGCAAGAACGATGAATATTGATTTATTCCCAACAATACTACAATATGCGGGAATAAACAGTTTACCTGATGACAGAGTTATTGACGGTAAAAACTTATTTGATTTATTGCAGGGTGATATAGCTACAAATGCAAAAATACACGATAATTTATACTACATAAAAAGCGGAAATGTTCTTGGAGTGCAAATGCCAAAGGAAAATAACGGTATGCTTATTGATTATAAATATTATGAAGCCGTACGAACAGAAAATACTGCTTTCTTTGACCAAGTATACAGAAATTACTTATTCGATTTAGACAATGATCCTATTGAGGGATATAACATATCAATGATTTATCCGGAAATAGCCGAAGACTTAAAAGAACAATTATTTGCATTTAGAAAAGATCTAGAAAATAACAGAAGGGGTAAAAAATAATGTTAGCATAATTTTTGCTTCTTGTAGTTAAGAAGCTGCAGCTGGCCTTTAATAAAGTTATGAATGAAAAAAAACCACCTTGAAAGTGGTTTTTTTGAAAATGATACTTTTTTCGCTTAATCTTCTAAAAGCTCAAAATCTTCTTTTGGCGCGCCGCAAACCGGACAAACCCAATCATCATCTAAATCCGCGAACTTCTTGCCCTCGGTTTCCTCATCGTAAACATAGTTACAGACCGTACAGATATATTTAGCCATAAAGACTTCCTCCTATATTTTATTACCTATACTTTAGCACCATTAAATAGTATTGTCAATACCTCTTATTCCGTCAACGCCTTATCAAAAATTCGCTTTATATCAGATACCATAACTATGCCTTCATGTTCTTTAAGGTCATCCATAAAAAATGACGGCACATAATAATAATCATAACTTTCGGCGAGTTCCTTATTCTCACTTTCCTCAATCATTTCTATATCCAAATCTTTGTATTTTTTTTCTTTTTCTTTTAATTTGTCAATGACTGTCAAAGCTTTTTTACAATAAGGACAAGACCTCAAATAAAACAGCTTTATTTTCTTCATATTGTATCCTCTTATAGTATTATTCTATGCAACTTAATTAATTAATGCTTTCATATAACCTGCATAATTTGGAATAACAATAAAAGGCTCTTCCAGGTCTGGGTTCCATCTTTTCACCCATTCCAAAGACACAAACCCTTGATAACCTCTTTTTCTAAGGGCTTTTACCGCCTCTTTTACGGGTACGTCGCCATATCCCAAAAGCTTATAAAAAGTTTTTTTGTCGACTTTTAAGCTATCTTTTATGTGAACATATTTTATAAGGTCGCCTATGTTTTCAATAGTCTCTTGAACTGTTTCTGAGTTGAACCGATAGGGGTGGTTGACATCCCAAAGAACGCCTTTGTTGTCACAATCTATAACTTGCATAAACTCTTTCAGAACCTTTGTATCAACAAACATTCCGTTGGTTTCCATAATCGGGGTAACATTCTTTTCTTTTCCGTATTTGCAAACAAGTCTGTATTGCTCTTTACAAAGTTCAATGTCGCCCTTGTCTTTATGGGGCACTCCTGTTGGCATAACTCTGACATACTTTGTGCCTAGCTTTTCCGCAAGGTCTATATACTCTTTAACTTCTTCAACTGCTTTGTCCTTTTTTTCAGGGTCGGCAAGACACGCCGCGCTTGTAAGACAGCTTATTGCAATATTTCTTTTTTTAAGTTTGTTTATGGTTTTTTCTATATTGTCGGGAGAAAAAACCTTCATATTCGGCACGTATATCTCATTGGATATGCCTCTGATTTCTATACCGTCAAAACCAAAGTCCACCGCCGTGGAAAAAATTTCTTCAAAATCCCATGAGGGACATGCCAATGTGGAAAATGCAAGTTTCATAATATCGTCTCCTTTTCACCCTTTCTGGTTACGCCGTTTCTATTGAGGCGTCTTCGTTTAATTTCAATAATTCAATAGCCTCTTCTCTGAGCTTGTACTTTTGTATTTTTCCACTTGCAGTTGTGGGAAAACCGTCCATAAATCTTACATAACGGGGAGTTTTGTGTCTTGCCATATTGCTTTTTACAAATTCCTTGATATCATCTTCTGTGAGGTTTTCGTTTTCTTTGAGTATAATGCACGCCATAACCTCTTCTCCATACTGCTTTGAGGGCACGCCTATTACTTGTACATCCTTGATTTTGGGATGCGTATAAAGAAATTCCTCAATCTCTTTGGGATAAATGTTTTCGCCGCCTCTTATTATCATATCTTTAATTCTGCCTACAATTTTGTAATATCCGTCCTTGTCAACAGTGGCAAGGTCACCCGTATGCAACCACCCGTCCTCGTCAATCGCTTGTGCGGTAGCTTCGGACATTTTGTAATAGCCTTTCATAATATTATAACCTCTTGCGCAAAATTCGCCCGGAATTCCTGGTCCAAACTCTTTGCCTGTTTCAGGGTCTATGATTTTGGTTTCTACGCCCGGAAAAGCTCTTCCCACTGTATTGACTCGCGCGTCAATCGGGTCGTCTGTTGTTGTCATTGTGCATCCCGGCGAAGCCTCTGTTTGTCCGTATACAATAACAACTTCTGTCATTCCCATTTCTGAAATGACCTGTTTCATAACTTTAATGGGACAAGGCGAACCCGCCATAATACCCGTTCTTAAGTTATAATTGTATTTCTTGAAGTCGGGATGCTCCAAAAGAGCAATGAACATTGTTGGCACTCCATGTAAAGCTGTGCAGTTTTCTTGGCTACATGCTCTCATAACTTTTATGGGCTGAAAATATTCAACGGGAACCATTGAGGTAGCTTTTGTTATACACGCCATCACCGCAAGCACAAGACCAAAACAATGGAAAAGCGGAACTGTTATGCAAAGCCTATCCTTGTTTGAAAACTTCATGCCCTCGGCAATTGTCTTTCCGTTGTTTAATATATTATAATGGGTGAGCATAACACCTTTTGGAAAGCCTGTTGTTCCCGATGTATACTGCATATTTATAACATCGTGACATTTCAGTGATTTCATAGTCTTGTTGAGTTCATCATCTGATATCCCGTCGGCCATTTCATATAATTTATTGAAATGCATCATTCCCTGGGGAAGGTTTTCTCCGGCATAAATAATGTGTTCCAAATAGGGGAATTTAGCCGATTTAATGTGTCCATCTTTTGCTATTTTTAATTCGGGACATACCTCGTTTATGATTTTTATATAGTCCGTTCCCTTAAATCCGTCCATAAGCACTAAGGCTTTGGTGTCCGATTGCCTTAATAAATATTCAAGCTCAAAACTTTTATAGTTGGTTTTCACCGTGACTAGAACCGCCCCTATCTTGGCTGTTGAAAACAAAGCTAAAAGCCATTCGGGGATATTGGTTGCCCATACCGCTACATGGTCACCCTTTTTAACTCCCAATTTAAGCCATCCCTTGGCAAGCTTTTCCGATTCTTGATTAAGTTCTTTCCAAGTTCTCGTAAAATCACGGTCGTTATATTTGACCGCTATTTCATTGGAATTGGTATCGGCGAGATTTGTTAAGACTTCTCCTATGGTTTGTGTCAATACTTTTTCCATATGTTCTTCCTTTTTGTTGGATTTTTTAATTTAACATTTTATATTAATAGATAAAAACCTGTTGATATCAAAATATTTCCATGGAATATCATCAACAGGTGGATAAACTCTGTAAACCATCCTTTCTTTTGTGACAGGATGAAAAAGCTTGAGCTCAGTTGCCCATAACGCTATGTTGTATCCTGGAAGAGTACGCCCTTCCGAATACTTCTGGTCTCCAAAAAGAGGTGTTCCAATGGACGACATCTGAACTCTTATTTGGTGACTGCGGCCAGTTTGTAAGCGTATGTCAACAAGACTGATTTTGTCATTTACAGCAAGCAATTTATAGTTTAGGACAGCTTTTTTGGCTCCTTCTGTTGCCATAGGAACTGTATAAACCATATTTCTTGTTGGGTTTTTCAAAATATAGTGCGTAAGCTGGGATTGCTTGTCCCTTGGGACACCATGTACAATTGTAAAGTATCTTTTTTCTATTTCACCTTTTTTGAGACCTTCCGAAAGTCTTTTTGCAGCCTTTGAGGTCTTTGCAAAAACCATAACTCCGCCTG
>CAZVHD010000136.1:0-5171 GCA_964626765.1 uncultured Christensenella sp. | reverse complement strand
CTCGAACCCTCGGCCTCTAGCGTGACAGGCTAGCGTTCTAACCAACTGAACTACCGGACCATTTTATTGGTGGGCCTTCACGGACTCGAACCGCGGACCAATCGGTTATGAGCCGATTGCTCTAACCAACTGAGCTAAAGGCCCTTGCATTTTATAAGGTGT
The DNA here is from genome assembly GCA_964626765.1 of uncultured Christensenella sp. Classification (GTDB taxonomy): domain Bacteria; phylum Bacillota; class Clostridia; order Christensenellales; family DTU072; genus DTU072. Next base: position 5,009 of record CAZVHD010000136.1, on the reverse strand, counting down.
TCCTCTGGTCGGGGTGAAGAGACTTGAACTCCCGACCCCATGGTCCCAAACCATGTGCGCTACCAAACTGCGCTACACCCCGTTGGTCAACCTTAGTGACTTTCTATAATATACATTATAAGCGAAACTATGTCAAATGTTTTTTAATATTTTAGATAAAAAAAAATATATATATTTTTACTGAGAACCCCTCAGCCTTAATTTCGTTATTTTGACAAAAGAAGTCATTTAACCATGGGATATCTAATTTTACGCATGCTTTTATAATTTATAATGGTTTTCTAGCAAGGAGGGTTTATGTTAGTAAGCGCAAATACAGAAAACGACATTCTATATATAAGATTAAAAGGCGAACTGGACCATTCAAAAGCTCGTGTCTTGAAAGAAAGGCTATACAAATATACTGACTCGACAAAAATCAAAAAAGTCGTGTTAGAGATGCAAAATATGGATTTTATGGACAGCACCGGAGTGGGCCTTATTATGGGTCTATATAAAAGACTGAAATCAAACAATAAGCTTTTATATTTCCACTCCCCTTCCTCACAAATAGACAAAATACTAAAAGTAAGCGGACTATACAGCATAATACCGGTAATAAAACAAGAGGTGAAATGATGAATAATAATATGAGCTTGAAATTTGACGCCGTTGCAGAAAATGAAGCGTTCGCAAGAAGCGTGGTCGCTGCATTTTGCACCCCGTCTGATCCCACTTTGGAGACAATAAACGATATTAAGACATCTATTTCCGAAGCAGTCACAAACAGCATAATACATGGGTATGAAAACCTTACAAACGGGCAAATTCTTATTGAGGCAGAATTATGTGAAGACCTCTTAACCGTAAAAATATCCGACAACGGAAAAGGCATAAAAAACATAAAAGAAGCGTTGGAAGATTTTTATACCACATCAAAAGAATCTGACGAAAGAAGCGGACTGGGCTTTACTATTATGAAATCATTTATGGACAGTATGGAAGTTGAATCTCAAATTGGCGGTGGCACAACGGTAACAATGACAAAAAGGCTAAAGTGAAATATGCTGCAAAATGAAGAAACTCTACAATTAATTAATGAAGCTCAAAATGGAAGTGATGAGGCAAAGACCCTTTTGCTTTATCATAATCTTCCTTTGATAAAAAGTATTGTCCGCAGATATAAGAACAAGCAAATAGAGTATGACGACCTTATACAGCTTGGAACTTTGGGACTTATAAAAGCAATAAACAACTTTGACACAAACTTCGGCGTCAGATTTTCCACATACGCCGTACCTATGATAGCGGGGGAAATAAAAAGGTTCATAAGGGATGACGGAGCAATAAAAGTTAGCCGTTCCATAAAAGCCCAGTCCCAAAAAATAAACGCTTTTGTTGAGGAATATCGCCACAAATACGACAAAGAACCCACCATAAGCCAAATAGCAAAAGAGTTTGATATAAGCCAGCAGGATGTAGTCTTTGCTCTTGACAGTTCAAAGTATCCGGTATCTTTGTACGCTGAAAACGACGATGATGGTTTGAGTCTGATAGACCGCTTATGCGCAAAAGGCTCTCAAGACGATGATATAGACAAAATGATAATAAAAGACCTCATAAAGAACCTTGATGAAAGAGATAAAAGAATAATTTATCTTAGGTATTACCGTGACAAAACACAAAGTGAGATTGCCCGTGAACTGGGCGTTTCACAAGTACAGATATCAAGACTTGAAGCCAGAATTATTGAGAAAATGAAAAAAGAGCTTGTTTGAGGTTTTTACCAAATCACCCCTTTTCTAATAAAAAGATATATTAAAAACTTTTAGTCAAAAAAACTTGTTCTTAATAAAACAAGTTTTTTTATAATTATTAGATTTATCACAGGTTGTGGTCTTATCTTTTTTGCTTTTTGTAATTTACCACTTCCACTCCGCCCAAAAGACAAAGAGCGTTAACATAAACTGTGAACTCATTCTGTTGGGTATTTTTTGTGACATTGCTGACCCCGCCTAAAATTGCTGTGGGCTTGATAACAATGTTAACATTTTCCGGAACAATAATTTCCGCGCCGCCAAACATCGTGAAAATGTTAAAGCTCAGGTCGTTGACAAATTTATGTTCTCTTAAATCAATTTCATATCCGCCAAAAAAGCATGTGATATTACTTCCCTGATAATCGGGAGGAAAAGAAGTATCTTCCCGTCCCGAAAAGACAACAAAAGCATTTCCAGAGGCTTTAATTTTGTCTGATGTTATGACATTGATAAGAAAACTAACACCCGCTATTATAAGAATAATAGGAATAATATACAAAAGGCTAAAGTCCCAATTCAAAGCCTTTCTTAAAATTATAAAAATGCCTAATATGATAAGAAAATAGCCAAACATATTCTTTTGGGAATTGGTTATGGCGCTTATACCGCCAAACAGAAACAGAAAACCAATAATATAGCTCCAAATATTGACATTTAAGACATTTGCCATGTTGAGAAGTATTATCACTCCTACTACTATAAGGGCGATTCCCCAGATTAAAGCCTGTAGATTTCTTTTCATGTTATACCTCTTTATGATTATTTTTAATAATTTATTTTAATTAAATTATAATTTATTTATGCGTTAATGTAAAGAAATTGTTTAGAATTTAATATAACTTTGGTATAATGAATTTATGAAAAACCTAAAAGCGCTACTTGTTTGCGTAACAAAAACAAATCAGAACAGAAATCTTGAGGAATTAACAAGGCTTGCAGAAACTGCGGGCTATGATTGCATAGCGGAGATGTCTCAAAGAAGAAATTTGCCCGACATAAACTATCACATTGGAAAAGGCAAATTAGAAGAATTAAAAGAGCTTGTTGAAAATCTTGAGGTGGACACCGTTATTTTTGATAATGACTTATCCGCAAGACAGTTTAAGAACCTAGAGGACATTTTGCTGGTAAATGTCATTGATAGAGCCGAGCTTATTCTTCAAATTTTCGCCCTTCACGCCACCTCTAACGAAGGAAAATTGCAAGTGGAACTTGCGCAAAAAAAGCACAGCCTTCCCAGAGTATTGGGGCAGGGCCATATCTTAAGCAGACAAGGCGGTGGCGGTGGCGGCGGTGGCGGCGCAAGGCGTGGCGGCGGAGAACAGCAGTTGGAATTGGACAGACGAACAATAAGAAAGGAAATAAAAGACCTTGAATTAAAAATAGACAAACTCACCCAAGAAAGAAGATTAAGGCGGGAAAAACGCAAAAAAAACAGAGCCAAAGTCGTATCAATTGTAGGATATACGAACGCCGGCAAATCCACCTTAATGAATACCCTCACAAAAGCCGGAGTAACTGTTGAAAACAAGCTTTTCGCCACACTTGACCCCGTCAGCAGAAAATTGTGGCTGGCTCCTGAAAAGGAAATTATAATGGTTGATACCGTAGGCTTTATTTCAAGACTTCCTCATGAATTCATAAAGGCTTTCAAAAGTACTTTAGAAGAGACAAAATACGCTGACCTTATTCTTATTGTTGCTGACGGAGCCTCCCCGAATATAGCAAAAGAATATAATGTTGTTAAAGATACCTTGAAATCTATTGGAGCCGATAAAACGCCTTCAATAACCGTTATCAACAAAATCGACAAACAAAGGCCAAAAGTCTTGCCCTTTTGTGATAGTTTTGTGACAATAAGCGCCAAAACCGGTGAAGGTATAAATAAATTGAAAGAAGAAATAAGCCAGGCTCTCTTTGGCGAGGCGCTTTGGGATTAAGTCTCCACTCTTGCCCCTTCTATATGAATATATCTTATGAAATCATATGTATAAGTCGACAGGGGTCTGTTATACACATCTATGGAATGGGTGGCAACCAAAATTTCTCCATTAAAAAATCCACATACAATCAAAGAATGATAAAAGCCTTTTTGTTTATCTCCTAATTGAATTATATCTCCTGTTTTAATCTCATATCTGCTGCATTCCTTTCCATAAGGCCCTTGAGCCTTATTGTCAATCAAAAAATTATATAAAAACTCTACTCCCGTCCATGCGGCTGCTCTATTGTTCTCCGACAAATAGTACCATCCGTATACAGGCGTATAATTCATAACATTGCATCCCGCAAATAGGCATTGGGATACAAAATTAGTGCAATCGCCTCCAATCTTTGAAAAGTCCATATATTCAGGATTTCTTAAGAAAGCCCACTTTTTTGCGTACAATCTTGCAGCATCTCTGTTATAATCAATTTCTCTCAGCATACAACCTCATATACCATAAAGGGACAGTATCCTTTACTATCCCTTTATAGCCTTTTTATATTATATGTTTATCGTGTTTTATTGTTTACAGCAAAATACAAAGCACTCCGCCTCTTCCCTCGTTAACTATTCTGCACATAGTCTTTCTCAATTTAGCCTGAGCGTCGGAGGGCATATTGTTAAGTTTGTTTGTCAAATCCTCTTTAACAAGAGAGTTAAGCGACTTGCCAAACATATTCGTCTCCCAGATACCCTTTTTATTATTTTCAAATTCGCCAAGCATATAGTTTACAAGGTCTTCGCTTTGCTGCTGAGAGCCAATAATTGGGCTTATTTCAGTTTCCACATCAACCCTTACTATATGATATGACGGGGCGGATGCTTTTAGTTTAATCCCGAATTGGTTGCCTCTTGCAAGAAGTTCAGGTTCCTCAAGGTCCATATCCGCAGTTGTCGGATTTACCACCCCATATCCATGTTCCTTGACATTCTCCATAGCCTTTCTTATAACTTCATAATCCCTATATGAACTTGCCAACTTCTTGACATACGCAAGCAGCTTATAATCGTCATCCACATCATCGCCACAAATCTGACTGAGAACCTTGAAATATAAATCATCAACGGCTTTGCATCCCACATTTACGATACCGCTTGCGCTGTCGACTATTATTTCTGTATCGCTTTTTAGAGAATCATTTGCAGCGAACACATCCTTGAACCTCTTATAATCTCTCATCTTTTTAATATTTTGAAGTTCGTTGTTCATAAGAACGAGTATT
>CAZVHD010000135.1:0-5175 GCA_964626765.1 uncultured Christensenella sp. | reverse complement strand
ATACGCTCTTTAGATTAAGAACTATCTCCGCAACATCTTCTTTGACTCCGGGGATTGTAGAAAACTCATGATTTATTCCTTCAATCTGCAAGCCAATAATAGCCGCTCCTGGAAGCGCCGTATAGAGCACTCTCCTTATGCAATTTCCTATTGTTATTCCGTATCCTCTCTCAAGCGGCTCTATTACAAAACTAGCTTGAGCTTTATCGGATGATTCCGTTTCAATTATTTTAGGTTTCAATATTTCCATCATAGTGGCTTTTTCCTCCTATATTTTAAGACGGTTAATATTACTTGGAGTACAATTCAACTATCATATGTTCCTGAATACTCATGTCAATATCTTCACGAGTTGGTAATGATATAATCGTTCCTTTCAATGTTTTAGGGTCAAACTCAAGCCATTTCAAAGAATTCTTAATGTTGGTATCTTTGAGTTCCTGGAAGAAAGTTTTTTCTTTCTTATTTTCTTTTACGGATATTTCGTCTCCTACCTTAACCAAATATGAAGGAATGTCAACTCTTTTACCGTTTATGGTGATATGACCATGATTGACTATTTGCCTTGCTTGCGCTCTTGAGACTCCAATGCCCATTCTGTATACTACATTATCAAGCCTTCTTTCAAGAAGAACAAGCATGTTTTCACCTGTAACTCCTCTCATCTTGTCAGCCATAAGATAGTATTTATGGAATTGCTTTTCCATAAGACCATAGATTCTCTTGGTCTTTTGCTTTTCTCTAAGCTGGAGACTGTAAGGTGAGGGCTTTTTTCTTCTTTGTCCATGCACTCCCGGTGCGTATTGCCTTTTCAAAAAGGCGCATTTGCCGGAAAAGCATCTGTCTCCTTTCAAAAATAACTTCTCGCCCTCTCTTCTGCAAAGACGACAATCTGCTCCTGTATATTTTGCCATTTCTTAATTTACCTCCTATTACAGCCTTCTTCTCTTTGGTGGACGGCAACCGTTATGGGGTATTGGCGACACATCCTTTATCATTGCAATATCAACATCCGCTGCCTGAATGGCGCGAATTGAAGGCTCTCTTCCTTGTCCTGTTCCTTTAATGTATATTTCAACTCTACGAATTCCGTGTTGTTTGGCGTCATTAATCGCTCTTTCAGTAACCTGAGTTGCCGCAAAAGCTGTCTCTTTTCTTGCGCCTTTAAGACCCAAAACTCCTGATGAAGCCCAGCTCACGGTATTTCCGTTCATGTCTGTAACGGTAACAATCGTATTGTTATGAGTAGTATGAACATGCACCTGACCTCTGTCAATCTTTTTAAGGACTTTTCTTTTCCTTGTAGTCTTTTTTACTGCCATTTACTCCTCCCTTTAAGCCTTTTTGCTTCGTCCGACAGTTCTCTTCGGACCTTTTCTTGTACGGGCATTCTGTTTTGAGCTTTGTCCTCTTACGGGCAAGCCCTTTCTATGCCTCATGCCTCTGTAACAACCTATTTCCATAAGTCGTTTTATATCCATCATCACTTCTCTTTTCAGGTCGCCTTCCACCTGAATATTTTTGTCAATATATTCACGGATAGCTATAACCTGTCCCTCGGTCAAATCCTTTACTCTGGTATCAAAATCTATGTCTGTGCCCTTAAGAATTTTTTGAGCTGTTGACCGTCCAATACCATATATATAGGTCAGACCTATTTCTACTCTCTTTTCACGGGGTAAATCTACACCTGCTATACGAGCCATTAAAAAACCTCCAAATTTTTGTCTTTGTTTTTATATTAACCACCGAAGAAATTATCTTTATTCTTAGTTTTTTTAAGATAATCAGCCGCCTTCGGATGAACGCTTTTTCCCTTTCTCTGAAAAAGGGGCAACTTATTTATTATACCATACCATATTTGGTATAAGCAATAAATTTCATCTCTTATCCCTGCTTTTGTTTATGCTTGGGATACTTCTTGCATATTACCATTATTTTTCCTTTTCTTTTTATAACCTTGCACTTATCGCAAATAGGTTTTACTGACGGTCTTACTTTCATCGTGACTTCCTCCTGAATTTTGGCTTTTTGTTATTGCTTGTTGCGATAAGTGATTCTTCCCTTTGTTATATCATAAGGGCTCATCGCTATTTTGACTTTATCGCCTACACATACTCTAACCGTGTGTTGTCTCATTTTTCCGCAAAGATAAGCTGTAATTGTGTGTCCGTTAGTCAATTCCACCCTAAAATTGGTACCCGGTAAAATCTCTGTTACCACTCCTTCGGCTTCAATAATATCGTCTCTAGACACTGTCTCCTCCTTATTAAGAATTATATTTCCTTATTATACTGTATATCTCTGCATCGTAAATTGTTTTGCTGTCTAACAATTTTTCTCTTATTTTATCGCTCTTTTCGCCAGTTGCTTTCAAATGCTTTATTTTCTTTTTCTTTGGCTTTTTAAGTCTTCTTATATCTCCGTCTGCAATCATCACATAGCTGTCGTCTAATATTTCCGTGACAATATAGAATCTTCCGCTATCTCTTCCAGCTAAGGAAAAGACTATTGAGCCTAATTGTACTGGTTTTTTCAATTCTTTTTTTTCTTCCTTCATAATGTCAATATTTCCACACCTTCTGGTAGAATAACCACTGTGTTTTCATAATGCGCCGAGGGAGAGCCGTCCGCGGTTACTACTGTGAAATTCTCTTCGTCAAAGACAACTTCTTTATCCCCCATATTTATCATCGGCTCAACCGCTATTGTCATATAGGAGCTAAGTCTTGGTCCTCTTCCCGCAATACCATAATTCGGTACGCTAGGTTCTTCGTGAAGCTGACTTCCAATTCCGTCACCTACAAGCGATCTTACGACGCTAAATCCGTTTTCCTCTACAAGACTTTGTATGGCATGCCCCATATCTCCCAGTCTGGCTCCGTCTTTAAGGGTTTGCATTCCCTTGAAGAAACTTTCTTTACAGATATCCATTAATTTTTTCTTTTCCGGTGATACCTGTCCTATAGCAATAGTTCTTGCCGCATCCGCATGATAGCCTTCAAAATATGCTCCGGCGTCAACTTTGAAAAGTTGACCTTCCTTTAATATCCTCTTTTTTGAAGGTACCCCGTGCACAACTTCTTCGTCAAAAGATGCGCATATTGAGCCAGGAAATCCGCCATAATTGAGAAATGAGGGAGAAGCTCCTTGCATTTTTATATATTCATACGCCAGTTTATCCAGATATTTTGTGTTGACGCCTTCTTTAGCGTGTTCTTCAACAAGGCTGAGAACATCTCTTACGATAGCTCCCGCTTTTCTCATTGTGTCTATCTGCTGCTGACTTTTTACGGATATCATTTCAGTAGCTTTTGAATCTCATCAAATGTTGTTTGTATGGTTTTGTTACCGTTAACATTTTTGAGGATTCCTTTTTTCTTGTAATATTCAATTAAGGGTTCGGTTTGTTTTTTATATACTTCAAGTCGGTTCTTTACCGTCTCTTTGGTGTCGTCTTTTCTTTGATAGAGCTTAGCCCCGCACTTTTCACATATATCACTGTCATAGGTTGTAATATGATATGTGGCTCCGCAGGGACACATTCTGCGTCCGGTTATGCGGTCCAACACAAGTGAAAAATCTACAACTATATTTATTACGATATCAATATCTGTAATCTTGTCCAGTTCTTCAGCCTGTTTTATTGTTCTTGGAAAACCGTCCAAGAGAAAACCTTTTTTGCAGTCCTCTTGCTCTATTCGCTTTGCCACAATACCAACCACTACTTCATCAGGCACCAGTTCGCCTTTATCTATGAACTCTTTTGCATATATGCCAAGCTCTGTCTGATTTTTAATGTTAGCTCTAAGTACATCACCGGTAGATATATGCGGTATACCGTAATTAGCTGCTATTTTTGTTGCTTGGGAACCTTTTCCGGCTCCCGGAGCTCCTAATAATATAATTTTCATGTTATTTCAAGAATCCTTTATTGTGTTTTACTAGCAGTTGTGATTCAAGCTGTTTCTCGAATTCAAGAGCCACACTGACCACAATCAACAATCCTGTTGCGCTGAACGCGTTTGCAAATCCAAATGCTTCGAATCCTTGTATTTGTAGTATATAAGTCGGAATGATAGCTACAAACGCCAAGAATAAAGCTCCGAATAAGGTTATCCTATTGTTTATCTTTCTAAGGTGGTCGCTAGTTGATTTGCCCGGTCGTATTCCCGGAATAAATCCTCCGTTTTGCTGTATCATACGCGAGATATCGTCGGGATTAAATTGTATTTGTGAATAGAAATAGGCAAAGAATATAATAAGCAAAAACATAAACACGGGATAAAGATTTCCTCCTACGCCCATCCATTCATACCACCAGAGTACAAAACCTGATGTGGTGTCTCCCACAAATTGCATTATCATCTGGGGGAACATAACCAATGAACTTGCAAATATGATAGGCATAACGCCGCCGCTATTTACCTTGATTGGTATATGCGATGACTGTCCGCCATACATTTTGTTTCCCTTGATCTGCTTTGCGTATTGTACGGTTATTTTTCTGTCTGAAAGGTCCACAAATACAATAAGCATAAATAGCAGCACCACTAACAGTATAAATGCCATCAAAAACCAAATTCCCGCCGTGCCTTCTCCTGCGCTGATTTGCGCGGGTATTGTGCTAAATATAGCCTGACCTATGGAGATTCCAAGCGATGATACGATACCTATGAATATGATAAGAGAGGTTCCGTTTCCTATACCGAATTCGGTTATTCTCTCTCCTAGCCACATAACAAGCGAAGCTCCTGCTGTCAATATGATAACTATGCATATCATAGTGAATATTTCACTTGCTCCACTGTCACCAAATACGGGAACAATAGAGTCTCTCCAGCTAAACATAACGCCAATAGCCTGTATAGTAGCAAGGCCTATTGCAAGATATCTTGTATATTGCGTAATCTGCTTTCTGCCCTCTTCCCCTTCCTTGCTAAGCTTTTCAAGTTTAGGGATAACCAAAGTCAAAAGCTGCATGATAATAAACGAGTTAATGAACGGGATAATGCCAAGAGCAAAAACCGTACCGTTCTGTAACGACCCGCCTGTTATCATATATAGCATTTGCATAAAGTCATTTTCCTGACCTGAATTGAATGTTGTCGCATCAATACCGGGAACAGGTATAAAACAACCTATTCTGTAAATTAATACTATCATAAGTGTAAA
>CAZVHD010000134.1:0-5183 GCA_964626765.1 uncultured Christensenella sp. | reverse complement strand
CGCCATTGAAGAAAGTCAAGATGAAGAGGTTTCCCTGAAGGATAGACTTACAGACATTCGAGACTGCAACGATATAGACGCAATGAAAGCAAGGCTTCAGTCTCTAATAGATAGTCTGTAATCGATTCTAAGCCTCCCTGAGTCGCCTAAAGTCAAACATGCAATCAAGCAAACCAATAGCCTTTATCGCCCTCATAGTCCTTTAGAAACCTTTATTCTACCGGTCTAACCAAAGCCTTAATATCAGACAAGTAAACCCTTGTCGCGTTGCCTACCTTATGCATAGGCAATTTATGTTTAGCCTTTAAGTTGTATAAATGTTTCCTTGAGCAAGACAGTATTCTTGAAGCTTCCTTTAGTGATATAAGCCTGTCCACTTTATTTCCATATCCTGAATCAGATAAGTAGTCTTCAAGACTATAGTCTTTTAATTCCGCAAAGGCGGCGTCTATGTAGTCTCTCTTTCTCTTACTCATAATGCTTCCTTCCTTTAATCGCAGTACTATTTACTATATACATATATCCTAAGTCGCTATGCGCGGCAATATGGTATAGAACAAACTTCTTGGAAGTCAACTCGCCTTCTCTACTCTTTCAGACTTGAATCACCAAGCCCATAGCTCACTCTCTCAGGCAAGTTGCAGACTCTCAGGGATTTGAGGTACTTCCTGAGACCTTTTCCCTTGGGGTGAAGTCGAGAGCTCAACAGAGAGCAAATTTTTAACGAGTTTTAGAGGGGGTTAAGTTAACACCTCGTTCAGGAAGGACACAGAAGCTCTCTGGGCGCGATTGAGCTTCAAGGGGAGTAAGGGAAGTCAGCCTACAGGCAAAAGCTCCCAGAATGCCTTAAAATCGCTAGACTCAAGTTGCCGAAGCGCTAAAACGTCGAAAATAGCTTAGGTTTATATTTATTTATAGCCCCTTGCTTTTCTTGGCTTGGGGTTTTTCTTTTCACATGATAGTTCAATATCACATTCAGACTCTGAATATTGGTTATCTCGAGCATTGAATTAACTTAAAAAGAGACCTAAACAATTATCATATGAACATTTTTTCTAAAAATTCAGAGATATTCCGGCAAAGCCCAAACCTCCAGAAAAGTTTAAGCGTCACAGTACCTTTTTTCTTTTCGCGATAGTTGCCATACTGAAAATGAAATAAACACTAAACCTTGAAGTTAACTGACTCAATGCTTTGGAGCGTTCCTTCTGTCAGAATGGAAACAAAAAAAGAAAAATGTTCAATATTTTAAAAAAGGTAAAGTTGCTATAATATTCTTAGACAATCTACCTTTTTGCAAAAACGGGACATTAAACACATACTACTTGCTATAGCTGACTATTATCATGATAGCGATATCGCATCTCTAAGCTACAGAATCTCTAGAGTTCTGAAGACATTTAAGAAGAGCGTCAACCCGATATTTTGCTGTCTCCTTCTCGCAACCTTCAATAGTTATCATTCTATCTACAACTTCATTTTTAGCTTTTCCGTTCATAAGCATATCCATATAGTAACGAAATGGATAATCAAAAGTTGCTTCAGGCAAAAGTTTTTCAAGCACCGAAATACAATCATAGCCAGTCAAAAGACAAATGACTTGATACTCTGCTTTTGCATCAGAACGTATACGTCCTCGCATGATAGTTTGATATAGGTCGGAAACTACTTGACGGACAAAGGCATATTGTATTCTCTTATCAGCAAAACCCCCGGCACGAGACCATCTAGGACCTTTCTTATCGTGCGTCCATATTGCATCGGCATCAATATTCTTATCATATGCAATAGCCGCTCTTAAAACATAATCGCTCAAGCGAGTAAAAAGACTCATAGCAACAACATTGGCATCCCCTTCTCTTCCTTTATTGCTTCCTATATGCTCGCCACGAGACATAGAAACAAGAAGCTTGTCTTCATTCTGCAAGTACTCCTTAATCTTTTCAATGGTCGCGCTAAGTTTCTTACTCTCATAGTCCTTGTTATGAAACAACAAGACTTTATCGCCTTAGAACTCAGTAATTATTGCTTCAAGTAAATCAGGACAGTCTGAAAGCTTCTTCATGCTTGGAGTCTTGTATATAACCTTTATCGCAGTATTAGAATATGTCTTTTTTAGTTGAGCAACTTCTACTTGACTGAATCCTTTCCATTCGATATCTGAAAGCAAGGCAGAACCATCTAGAACAGTTACAGGCATAGTCAATTCAAAGGACAACATTCCCTTTCCAACGGTATAAGAGTCGCCTTCTTTGAATGCATACAGACTGTAAGACTTCAAAAGCTTACTTATCTCAAGTATCTTGCGGAAGACAGCGCTAGGCATATTATCGTCTTCATGGAAGCGACTAAGATAGTTTCTGAAGTTGAACCAGTATCTAGCCTGAACATTTTCAATCTTCTTGCAATCGCCTTTGCCTGTCTCTCTTTCGAGTTCATCTATAAAGGCTTGCAAGGTTGCTTTGTCTTCATGGTCTAAGAAAGGATATAGCCATTCTAAAGCTTCAGGAGTAAAGGAACTCATTTCATATGCTTTAGGGCTTTCGTCAATGTAGACGCGACTCACCTTTCCTTGCCGCAAATATCCGGTTGCTTCTGCATATAGAAAATGGCTGTGAGTTGTAACAACAATTGAATGAGCAAGAGAATCAATAAGCTTTTCTCTTTTTCCCCGATACCTTAACCTATTGAAGGCAGTACATTTGTTCTTGCATTCAAAGCAAGCTCTTTTCTCTTTCATCCAGTCATCATATCTATATCCTTGACTACAAACTTTCTCGTTAAATCCATGCCATTCTATAGCGTCAGCGCCAAGAGCTTTCAGCATGCTTGTCAACTCAATTACAGTCTCAACTTTTTCTGTGACAATCCATATGCGATTATTTCCGTTGGCATAACAAGACGATAAGAGAATCATACCTGTAGTCTTTCCGGAACCACAAGGGAAGTTAAGTATGTTTTTGCTTGCTTCATGGTATAGTTTTTCAAGCGCTGAAAGGGCTGTAAGAGATTGATTGTCAAGTTTCCAATAGATAGACTCGAATAGGTTTACTTTAGCTCTCAAGGCTTCAGAAAGCTTTATATCGGAAATGTCCAAGGTTACAGACTTATTCTTAGCTGGCGGCAAGGCTTTTGACTCAATATCTGCCTTTACCTTCCTAATCGTCGTATTTATTTCCTCCATGTCGTCAGTATGACTAAACTTCCTGACAAATGCCCTAATGCTACTTTCTCTTATCTTGCCGAAATCAATTGCCAGCCTGACAGTCTCTTCTAAGGTTGTTGTCCATTCTGTAGCTTGCTTCTTTAGCTTTTCAACCTCCATGTCTAAGTCGTTGCCCTTGGCTTCATGGTAGACTATCCAGTCATCTAAGCCTGTCTTTCCAGTCTCTAACACGTCGGGAAGAACTACAGTCTTTAATCTAAAATCAGACTGACGCATATAGGTTGAGAAGCGAGCGCAAGCATTAAGGAAGTTAGTCCTCATATAGTCCTTGCCTTCCTCCAAAGCGTCAGAATCGTATATCATATATATTGTTCTTTGCCTTCCTCCACTTGCACAGCGCCAAGGCTTCAGATAGTCAAGTATACTGTCTTCATGTTTCTTCTTAAAATTCCATATTCCCCCCATGCCAAGACAAAGATAGCCTCGCGAACTCATTGCATCGGCTTTCTTTTCTCCTTCGGTGATATATATCTCTAGTTGCGGGTTGCCAGTTTCTACAAGTTCATCCTGAAACTTTCTTAATGCCATAGGCATATATAGGTGAACTCCGCTTCTTGCTGGCTGAGTATATTTAATCGTTACTTCCTTCTTTTCTCCATGCTTTGGTAGCTTCTTTTTCTTTGGCTTTCGCAACTTAGTTCTATAGAAAGGCATAGTTTTCTTTCCGCGCCTATAGTAAAGATTTCTTGTCAATGAGCATTCTTTGTTTTTCATCATGCCAGTCATATCTAGCGGGTCTCTGTAATGTATTCTATATCCTTCTTCAGTAGCTTCATAATTAGAAGGAATGTTTGTAATACCTGACCTTCTCAAGTCTTCCTGCATCCATTCAATATTGCTTAAATATCTGTAATTGTTATTTGCTTGTGACATGTTTTTATCTCCTTATATTTTTGGTTTAACTGCGTTCCATAGTTGCTTCTGCCTTCCTGACATGAGTTCTTCAGGTTTGACAAACTTATCTAAAGCAACAAGCTTAAAGATTATCTCGAATGGAAGTTCTTTTGCCTTCCATCGCTTAAAAGTCTGATATGGCGTATCTATCTTTCTGCAAAGTTCAAGATAGCCGCCATGTCGAGCGTATAGCTTCTTTATCTCATTATTAATCATATTACTTATTCTCCATACTGTCCATTTTTTAACTGGCTTATGACATAAAGGAAGCGAGTAACCATAAGACTACTCGCAACGCATATCACAAGCTATTTACTATTATACAAAGTTATTTTTGTTTTTCCTTCTTTTTATGCGAAAGAATTTGATTTAGATTGCTCGGGATGGAGTCGGAACGACTGACGCCATGAAGTTGCAACCTCAACCAGAACTCGTTCTGGCAGGCAACGTCAGCGCGGCACTATGGTATAGACCAAGAATTCAGGAAGGCAAGTCGAGGCTTGCTGTAGGCCAATGGCTATACTTGGGGAGTCGTTGCCGTAGGACAGGACGTAGGAAGCCCGTTAGCGTACCTTGCTGACGCTTGGAGAGAGTCGCCTAGGCACAGAGTTAGGGTTGAAGCCCCTACCAGTCTGGAAGCCTTAGAAGGGCTTGTCTGCCTTCTCCAGGTTGCTTCGACAAGGAACTAGCTGCCTGACTGTCCTTGCGGCAAGACTCGTTCCATTTTTGACGGCTGAGAATCGGAACCAGTTTTTCCCTGTCCCGCCTTCAACTATCGCGGGACTATGCCGCCTTCCCCTTGGAGTTATTCACAAAACTCGTTCCATTTTGGTTCCATTTTGGTTCCCATTGGAGATTTTAGGGAATAGCCAAGAATAGTTGTAACCATCTGTGAACGAAAAGCTTACATATGATTTTGAAAAATGGAACGAAAATGGAACCAAAAACTATTTTCAGGACATTTTTAGCTCTTTGCCTGAGTCGTAAGTACTTGATTTCAGGGGGAATAAAAAAGTACCCGGGGCGAGAGTCGAACTCGCGACCAATGGTTTAGGAAACCAGT
>CAZVHD010000133.1:0-5215 GCA_964626765.1 uncultured Christensenella sp. | reverse complement strand
TACGCTCCCCATAACAGTAGCTATAAGCGAAGAAACTATTGCTATAAAAAATGTATTTTTCAAAGCGTCTAAAAGAAACGGTGTCTGAGGCGAATTGAGTATTGAGTGATACGCGTCCAAAGAAAACCCATTCCTGAAAGTGAAATTTGATGTATTGGCAAAAGAAAACACTATAATAAGAATAATTGGCGTATACAAAAGAGCCAATACAATAAATATATAAGCATTAGAAAAAGTCTTTTTTACCATATGTTCCTTGCCACCCCTCCTTTATTAACTTTGCTTATAAACACATTTGAGATAACAACAAATACGAGCATTATCAAAGACATAACACTGCCCACTCCATACATACCATGATTGAATTTACTGTAAATAGAATCCCCAAACAAATATATACCGCCCAAAAGCTGACTAATGGCAAAAGTAGAAATTGTAGGGATAAAAACCATTGTTATACCGCTTATTATTCCCGGTATTGATAAGGGAAACGTGGTCTTCAGAAATACAGTCGGAGGATTTGCCCCTAAGTCCTGAGCCGCTTCAACATAACTTTTGTCTATATTAGACAAAGTAGTATGTAATGGTAAAATCATAAAGGGTATAAAGTTATAAACCATACCGAAAACAACCGTTCCCAATCCCAAATCAATTTGCAAAGCCTCAAACATTGCTCTTGTGGAAAGAGTTCTTATAAGAAAATTTACCCACATTGGAAGAATAAATAATAAAACAATAATCTTTCCCGAATTTCTCTTTGATAATATATAAGCCACAGGATATCCCACTATAAGACAAATCATGGTTGTGATAAGTCCCACAAGTAATGAAGTAAAAAGAGTTGGAATACTGGCTCCGTCATGAATTAAGGCTATAAAGTTCCCAAAAGACAGGCTTGAGTCTACTAAAAATGCATTTATAAGAATAAGCGCCAAAGGCGTGACCACAAACAAAAGCATAAATAGAATATAAGGATATGAAAAAACGCTCCTTGTTATTCTAAAGCTTTTGACTGTCTTTTTAAGTTTGAGCAATAAGTCTTTAAGCATTCTTTTCATCCTCTTTATACTCTGTAATTATGATATCTTCGCTCTTGAAAGATATCCCGACTCGATCCCCTTTTAACCATTCATAAATAGTATCTACAAAGAAATCATAATAATCGTCAGTTCTAACTACACATTGATAGTAGCTTCCTTTATAGATAGAGCTTACTACCGTTCCCCCGATTACACCTTCGTCCTCGTCGTCGTGAATAATTACATCATCAAAATCTATTTGAACTTTAACCTTGGTACCCGAGGGAAGAGCGCTATGGCAATCAAATCTGCCGCCTGATATTTCCACAACATTTTCATCCCACATTTCGGTTATTATTTCATTAATAATTCTTGATTTGTGCATAATATGAAGGTCAAAAGGTTTTATGAATAGGCCTATATTTTGCCCTTCTTTACACTCTGTGTTATCATGAATAAGAATTTCGTTGCCTTCTTCGCCTATAATCTCAGCTATTGTCTGATAGTGGTCTCCCTTGAAGATACTGGATATAACTTTAGCTTTCATCATGGCGTTATCATTGTCATAAGACAAGATATAAATATCTTCCGGCCTGACTATTACATCAATGGGCTCATTTTTCTTAAATCCCTTATCTACGCATTCAAATACATGCTCGCAAAACTGTACTTTATAATCATCCAGCATAATTCCTGAGAAAATATTCGATTCTCCAATGAAGTCTGCTACAAAGGCGTTTGCCGGCTCGTCATAAACTTTCTGAGGGGTTCCTATTTGCTGAATTATACCGCCGCGCATAACCACAATAGTGTCGCTCATAGTTAACGCTTCTTCCTGGTCATGCGTTACATATACAAAAGTAATTCCAAGTTTTTTGTGCATGTTCATTAGTTCAAGTTGCATATCCTTTCTCATTTTCAAATCAAGAGCGCCAAGTGGTTCATCCAAAAGCAACACCTCAGGCTCATTAACAATAGCTCTTGCTATTGCAACTCTCTGTTGCTGTCCGCCTGAAAGGCTATCTACATTTCTATGTTCGTAGTCCTCAAGGTCAACCATCTTCAAGACATATTTAACCTTATCCTTGATTTCGCTTTTTTTGAGCTTTCTTAATTTCTCATATTTCACGCCTTTTTTGTCGGTTATTATACCGTCTGATACCGACTTCAACTTAAGACCAAAAGCAATATTATTAAAAACATTCAGATGTGGAAAAAGAGCGTACTTTTGAAAAACTGTGTTAACCGGTCTTTCATGCGGCGGTATCTTGGTTATTTCCTTACTGTTTATAAAAACCTCGCCTTTTGTAGGCTTTTCAAATCCTGCAATCATTCTCAAAGTAGTGGTTTTTCCACAACCTGAAGGTCCAAGAAAAGTAACAAATTCTCCCCTTTTTATTGAAAAACTAATATTATTGACAACAGGATTGTTGTCATATTCCTTTGTTAAATTCTTAATTTCAATGATGTTTTCTTTTTTCATAGTGGCACCTTAAAAATTGCTGGGAGTTGTCACCCATAGTACTTTACTTTTTGACTTGTTTATATTTGTTATTCTATGCTCTCTTTTACCGTCAATGTAAAAAGCGTCGCCCTTTTTGGCAATCTGCTTATACTTCCCATATTCAATACATACCCTTCCCTCAAGAATGTATCCAAACTCCTCCCCCTCCAAATGCAACCTAACTTCGCTAGACGCGCCTGCTTTTAATATGAGTATAATAGGCTCCATTTCATTTTTTTGGGAGTTTGGTATAAGCCATATGCTTTTTCCCTCGCCGTGTTCAGACTCAAAAAAATCATCGGAAGAAAATACGATTTTTTCCTCTTTGTCCTCGGTAAAAAATTCATGCAAGGTTATACCCAAAACATTAAGAATGTCCATAAGAGTTGCAATTGACGGGCTTGCAACATCGTTTTCAAGCTGACTAATATAACCTTTTGTCAGTTCGCACCTTGAAGCAAGCTCCTCTTGCGTCAGCCCTCTTTGTAATCTTATTTCCTTAATCTTTGCCCCAATATCCATTTCCAACCGCCTTAAAGATTTCATTTAGTATTATAAAGATAAAGTTAAGTATTGTCAAACGATTTTATTAAAAATGCTAAACCTTTTTAACAAAAAAAATAGTCTCACTAAACAAGACTATTTTTTATCTATATCGTCCTTGATTCTATCGGATTTCCATTTTGCATATATAGGCAAATCTCTATCCAATTCCCAGTCAACGAACTTTCCGTTTTCTATCTTTTCATAAAGCTGTTGTCTTTCCAAATCACTTAAGGGTTTTATAATATCTTGTTTAGTCGAAAAAACAGAATTTTTAGTGTTGTCACCGGCCACAAAAAGATATACAAGTAGTGCAATAAGGGCGGCAACAATTATGAACATACCAAATAAAAGATATGTCAACCAATCAACCTCTTTAGTATCTTCAGGTATATGAGTGGTATCAACTGTTGTATTAGCAGCCAAAACCAAAAACTCTGTACTGGGGGATGAGAAAATCAAAAAACCGTCTTCTATTGTAAATTCTATTTCTACAAACTCCTCTTCTGAAGCATCGTAATAATACAGCTCTGTCAGTTCTTCGTCGTTAAAGTCGTTGCTGACAGCAAGTTTATAATAATAGTCATTTTCGATTTCAACAGGCTCATCTCCTGCAAAAAGATTTATGGAAAAAGTTCTGATTTGCTGTTTGTTTTCCAATTTTTCAGTAATTTCGGGATTAGATATGCTCTCGGCCATAAGCATTATATCATTTTCCACTCCGTTATCGCCATATACTCTTATATCTATATATTCGCTTCCACTGTTGCCCACATATGGTTTGTTAATTTCTATTACTATTGTATTATCATGCAAAATATAGTTTATGTTGTCGCATCTTGCTTCTACCTGGTAGTGACCGGGCTCAACAAGGGGAGCGTTTGTTACATAACTAAATTCAACCTCATCTCTATCATAAATTCCTTCGGCGGTTATGCTTATTTCTTTTTCTTCGCCATCATATACCATGTTTTCGGGTGTTTGGAAAATCGGCATTATACTTTTAGGGATTATTGTTATGGTTTCTTGACGAGAAGGTATGACATAATAATTATTGTAATCTCCCTCAAAAGTTAAAGTAACATAATAGGTTCCCACATCTATTGCATCAGTTATACTATAATTTACACTTACGCCAGTGGGCAGTTGACCTTTCATATAAACCGCATGCGGCTGTCCATTATAGACTTTTCCCACTGAGAAAAAATCTACATTTTCCATATCGTAATACGCTTTTGTTATAACCATTGATTCCTGCACGGGAGAAATATAGTTATAATTGTCAAAGTCACCTGTGAAATGGGCAGTAACATAATGAACGCCTGCGCTTATACCGTCACCTGATACAGTAAAGTTAACATCTACTTCTTCTGGTAAATCCGAGGTATAAGACAACATATGTTCTTCACCGTCATATTCGAAACTTTCTTCTATAAAAGAAAAGGAATAGTCATAATTTGCCTTATGAATAATAAACCTTTCTTCTTGTGATGATGTGAAATTAATGACGATATTTTCATCGCCTATAACATTTGCGCTTAAGATATCATACGGGCCTGCATTTTCGCCTTCCTCTCTTGTAAATTGAACCTCTATTGTCTGATTTCCATTTGGCAAAGGCGCGTCATAGCTC
Source organism: uncultured Christensenella sp. (assembly GCA_964626765.1). GTDB lineage: Bacteria > Bacillota > Clostridia > Christensenellales > DTU072 > DTU072. The sequence continues at coordinate 516 of CAZVHD010000133.1, read as the reverse complement.
TGGATAAGGTCTCCATCCTCTTGGGAATATGTCTTTGTGAAAAGCGGCGTCCTGATATCAAATTCATATGGAAGAATTTCAGCATTAACAATTCTTTCTTCGGATGTTGAGTACTTCCCATTTTCAGCTTTTACCGATATTAAATAATCTCCTGATTCATTAACTTGAGATAAGTCAAGACTACTTGACCTCTCCTCGGGTATTAAACTAGGATTATCGTCAATTATTTTACACCATTCATAACTAAAATAAGCATTGGGGTCTTGATGAGTTGCGTCAATTTCTAAAGTTAATTGGTTGTTATAAACAACACTTTCATCATTTATATCCGCTGAAATCTGCTCATATTCATAAACAGCGTAATAAGAGCTTGAAAGCATCACTACATAGTCACTCTCAAGAACTGTTCCATCCATATTTGGGCTCCACCCCAAAGAAGTGAAGCCACTCTTTTCCCTGACTGAGGGTAACATCTGAGTTCCGCTCAATGCCGAATACGAGGTTATAAGATCGCCC
>CAZVHD010000132.1:0-5270 GCA_964626765.1 uncultured Christensenella sp. | reverse complement strand
AACTACCTCGGTATAATACTCTCCGCCGGCAAGCGTCACGCTATCCCAGTCTATGTCTATGCGGGCGTCATAAGTCAAAATAACCGGAGCCGCAATACCTGCGTTGACTTCTATCCTATCGGGCAAAGGTTGCCCGGGCTCTATTCTGTAATACGGCAAATAATTATCTATATTATCTTCAAATTCTTCTCTTTCGGCTTCTGAAAAATCTTCAATCTCCTCGCCTGTGAGAACATAGTCGTTTTCTGTGTCATAATAGTCCTGATTTGCCAAAGAAGTTATAATTTTTCTTCGGTCAGGACCTCCCGTCATATAAATGGTATATCCTCTTTGTTCTCCCATAAATCTATGTATCAGAGGAGCGTCTTCACTCTCTCTTATGGGACCATAGATTATAGGATAGTACTCCATGGCTTCGTCCCTGACCTCTACTGAACTTGGTTCGTATTCAAATTTAAGATCTACTTTCTCATCCCACGAAAGACCTTCTTGCTCAAAATTAAAAGTAACTTCTATGGTGTCGTGAAGCTCAGTTGTATAGGGTCCCTCCTCATAGATATCTTCAAAGCTTCCCACCTCATAATGAGCAAATTCGTCCTGAATTTGTTCCAGACCAAATACTCTTTGAACCAATCCTGCTTGGGTCGCTATGTTGCCAATAAGACTGTCCACGCCAAAAATACTCTGAACTGTTTCGTTGGAGGTTGTTATTTCTATTTGGTCGGGTTGGAATACCACAAAGGAATCTTCCATAAGCGCTGAAATAATAGTTGTAATAGATAAGGCTATATCGGGATTCAGGTATTCTCCCACATTATCGCTAGCCTCCGAAGCGTTCATATACCTATTGACTGATTGTAGCCAATAGTCTTCTCTAATCTTAAAGCGAGGAATACTTTGAACATCAGGGTTTGCTCTTACACAAACCAAATCCACCCAGACATAACCAAGATCCTCCTCCGGTGTCTCCTGATTAAAGGAAACATCGTCCGAATAAATATTAAAGAGTGTTACATTATCCTCTTCGGTGGCTCCTTTTATGAAAACATTCAGAATAAAGGCGCTTCGAGACGCCTCAACCCATCTTCCATCGCGAGGCCCTCCCGGCACCGTCTGCAGTCTTTGTTCTCGTATATACTGGTCATATGAAAGAGTAAAATCCAGTTTGGTTTCCTTGGGTAGAATATAAGGCGTATTGAGTCCGGATATATCGTCCATAAACGAACTCAACAAATCTGATAAATCCACAATCTCCGCATTTGAGAAAAGGAATTGACCTGACATATCAGCTGAATATGTGTAAATAGGAAGAAGTTCGTTGAAATCATCAAAATTAATTTCGGCAATAGTCATATCCTCACCGATTTTTACAGGGACAAGGTCCAATCTCATAAGCAGTTGACTAGGCTCTTCCCATTCAATAATACCGATATCGGAAAATACCTCAATAGTTATCTCGTTGGTATCCACATCAAGAGTCAGCTTTATCCAGGTTTTTTCCATAAGTATTTCCGCGCTTGTGATACCCATTATTGCGGCTATTTCGTCCAAAGTAATAGGCAACTGGGCGTTTATTATGTTAATTATGTCTCTTGTTGTGAAAGTTCCATAGCCGCCCTCTCTCAAAACATCTTTAATGAGCTCATGGTCTATTCTTATGGACACGCTGTTTTTGGACAGCGGGTCGTCAGGGTCTTTCTCCGTGGACTCCATTTTGGCCATAACAACTTCAAGAACATTGTTTTTATCTGTTTCGTCTTTTGGCGTCAAAATGTTATCCACAATAGACACAATACCATCGTCTACCCAGTCGAAAAAGCCTTCCAGAGTTTTTGCCAAATCCCATCCTTCAATGAAAACTTTAGGGAAGCCAATATCTTCAATTTTTATACCACCGTATAGGTGCTGCAATCCCTCCACATCAAGATAAGCAAGCTCGTTCTTGTAGTATGTACCGATAATAAGGTCTCCGTTGGCTATATCTCTGAACTCTCCAAACACATGGTTTGTTGTATTGTCGTTCTCATTAACTTTTGTCCTTATGAGCGCATCCAGATTGAGGTCCATAGTCGGCAAGTATAAATTGCCTGTAAACTCATATTTTCCATAGTCATAAAATTTATAATGTTCTTTATCAAGTTGAATAGGTTCCGGAGGCGCCGCTCCATAATACACATGCAAATCGGAAGTAAACGGTACTGATTCATTTTCAACCAGCGCCGCGCCATCCAGATTGACAAATATATCCGTCAGTATATCCTCGGCCCCGTCCGTGTCCGGCTCAATATAAAATAGCATATCCGATGTTAATGTTTGAATGGATGTGCCTCCTAGCGTAGAAAAGTTAAATCCCAGGTACTTATTGGTCAAAGGGTCAACCTTATCCCCAAAAGGCGAGAATATGCTTTGGATGATTTCTGTAATATCCTCTCTGATAACATCCAGACCCACATTGTCAAACAAAACTGAAGTTATATCTTTATTGAGCTGTTCGTCATGGTTAATAACCTGTTTGTAGTTGTTTTGAATAGCATACTTAAGCAAAGTCTCAATAGCCGACACTCCACCTTCTTCACCCACGCCGACTTGGTCGAGCATATCATTTACGCTAAAAGAAGTTATCAGTCTTATGAGCTGCTGATAAAGAACGCTGTCGCCAAAGTCAGGGAACCATCTTTTCTCCCCTTGCAAGTTGAGATAGAGCTTATTTCCCGGGTCGTTGGGATTTGCCCTTTCTCCGTCAAAATAAAATCCGATAAGCATTTCGTTTGTGATACCGTCATACCATTCAATAAGAACTGTGCTTTTCTTTATGAGTTCATTATGTTTTGCTAGGTCGTCCTCTCTTATGACGCCATATTCGTTCATATAGGGCCATGTGAAAAGATGCGCCTGTAATTTCATAACAAAATTTGAGTTGTTTTGAGTGTTTATGTGAAAGTCAAAGGCCATATAATATCCGCCCTCTCCCACATCTTCAGAATCCAGTCTGCCTTGAAGGTTTTCGATGGAGGTAGTAACCTTTTCAATAGCTTGGTCTTTGGTCGTGTGGTCTTTGTTTTTTTGGTTGCTTTCATCGTCGATGACTCCAAATAGCGGTCCGCCATCGTCTTCCACAGGCTCACACGCCATAACCGAAAGGGCCAAAAACACGATAAGCACAATAAAAATCAGTTTGCGTTTTCTGCTCTTACTCAACACTATAATACCTCCAAACCCACAAGTTGCCGGGCAAAAGGGCATAACTCGCCCTTTTTATATATTTATATAAATTCATTCTAATATAATAACATAGTAATGTCAATATTTAATAATTATAAAATAAAGTAAATTAGAGACAAATAACAAGATAAATATTTTTATTTTTTTAATAAGATAATATAAATTTATTGTAAAAAACAGCATAACCACCAAAAGCCAGCCCTTATTACAAGGGTGGCTTAAGGTGGTTATCGTTATTAAATCCGTTTAGATAATTCTAAAGATTCAAATTATCGAACTGGCGAATAGCCGCTATTGTGAAGTCTATAAGCGTCAAGTATTCTGAACAGCTCGTCAAGTATAACATATTTTTTGACCATTTCTTCTGTTTCGGGATCTTCTTCCCAATAAATATTATAATTTGTGGGATTATCAGTCTCGTCATATTCAGAATTGAGGTCTATGGCTCCCGAATAGTCCTTTGTGGGCTCAAAGAAAGAGTCATCCGCCACAAGGTTAAATTCCACTGTGAAATCAACAACTGAGTCATCGTTTCCTGTCAAAAGCGTAAGGTTAAGACCAAGAGCGTCTTCCAACATAGCTATTGTTATCTCAGCGTTACCTTCTTCGCCGGCAGATGCCTGAAGAATATCGCCTACGCTAAGGTCAGCGCCTGTTATTTCAAAGATAACTGACTGAGCTTTTGCAGCATCATCCGCTTCAGGATTTTCCGCAAGGAATTCTTCGCTTGCATATTCGGCAAGTACGCCTTCAAGATAATTTGTCATATCTGCCATATCATAAGTTGTGTTATCTTCAGAGTTAATGAATACACCATCTATAAGATCAAGTATAGTAACTACATCAAGGTTTAATTCTTGGCTGAACACGGTGTCTATAACAATGTTATAGATTGTGTTTATTCTGCCTACTATTCTGCCGAGAATGTCGTCTGTAATCTCAAAAGGAAGATCCAAGGGCTCGCTTGGTTCGCTTGGTTCTGAAGGCTCTGAAGGCTCTGATGGCTCTTCGAAAAGGTCTGCAAACACAAGGTCCATACTATACATAGTATTTACTTCGTCATAGTTAACATCAAACATATCATAGAGTCCCGCAAGGTCAAACGAAAGCGTTTCTCCGTCATAATATGCGTCAAGATCAGTTATCGGGTCTCCTTGGTCGTCTACTGCCGCAACATAAGCTGTGGGCATTATATCCCCGCTAAGGTCAGGGTTCGCTAATATATCAGCCTGAAGGAACAAGTCTTTAAGTCCCAAGTCAATGGTAGCCGTTGCCTGAACTACTGATTCAACATAATTAGTATCCAAATCAGAAGGCACTTCAATATTTCCAATTGAGGAACTTGCGACAATCGCATCAATACCCAAAGAAATATCTTCTCTGCCGCGGTCTTCGTCAAATATGCCGTTATAGTCAATACTCAAGCCGGTTACAGTAGTACCGTCTCTTCTTGCAACTATGGAAAGTTCAGGGAAGTCTTCTGTGTTCGCGTCAGCAAGATCATCTATGCTTTCCACGCCAAATAGAAGATTGAGAACAAAGCTGATGAGTTCATCAAATACTTCGTCGCCTTCTTCGTCGCCTTCATCTCCACCCATGAAAGTTGGAAGGAAACCTTCAGGACCCATAAATTCATAAAGGAATTCGCCCAAACCCTCGGAGTTTATTATAAGCCTGTACTCTGTACTGGTCTCTTCAAATGTCAAAACTTCTTTGTCTGCGATAAGTTCGTCAACGGCTCCGCTAAAGGAAGTGAGCATCTCTGAAACGCCACCAATCATCTCTGAGAGACCACTTAAGTCCTCTCCGGCAAGAAGTCCGGGGATTTTGCTAAGATTTTCACTTATTTCTAAAGCGTCAAGATTTGAAAACTTGGCTTTTCCGGGAGTTGATGTAATCATCTCATTTATGTAGATAACATCTTCCACAAGATAAGCCTCAACAAGTAAGCTTTCCGTAGCTGATAACTCATGAACTTTCAACGCCACTACATTTTCTGATGAATCATTACCGTCAATGTCGGCTTCGATTTCTACTCTAAATATATT
>CAZVHD010000131.1:0-5291 GCA_964626765.1 uncultured Christensenella sp. | reverse complement strand
GGACAGGCGAGTAAGGGCCCAGTGAAAAGCATAGCGAACTGATGAAACAAGAGGATGGGCCTCTTGGCGACAGAAATAATATGGCTTTTGCCTCAGGTTCTGTGTCTTATGGAAGGGGGAAGGGCGTTGTCGTAGCTACGGGCATGGATACCGAGGTAGGAAGAATTGCCGAAATGCTCAGCCAAGAAGATGAACAAAAAACGCCCTTGCAGGTACAGCTTGCCAAAACAGCAAAGATACTAAGCGTCATTGTTTTGGTGTCGGCGGCTATTATATTCGGAGTGGTTCTCTTAAGAGCAAATGAGATTAACACAGATATACTTTTACATTCCTTTATGACTGCGGTTGCGATAGCGGTAGCCGCCATTCCAGAAGGACTGCCTGCGGTTGTTACCATTGTGCTTGCTATTGGCGTGCAGAGAATGAGCCATAGAAAAGCTATCGTAAGAAATCTTCCCGCAGTTGAAACTTTGGGATGTTGTCAAATCATCTGTTCGGACAAAACCGGCACATTAACCTTAAATCAAATGACAGTAAAAGAGCTTTATACCGTGGACGCAAAGAGTTTTGACGCAAATGAAAAGCCCAATGACAAAGCTTATAAAAATCTGATTATGGGCATGGTTCTATGCAATGACACAATTTTATCTCATGACAAACTTTTGGGAGACCCTACGGAAACAGCTCTTGTGGCCTATGCTAGAGATAACGGAATGAATGTTACCAAATTAAATACAGAAAACAAGAGAGTGGACGAGATACCTTTTGACAGCGCAAGAAAGCTTATGACAACCATAAATCAAACAAAAGAGGGAAAAATAGCTTATGTCAAGGGCGCGCCTGATGTGTTAATAAGAAAATGCAAATATATTCAGATAAATGAAGAAATAAGAAATATCACTAAAAACGACATAGAGAACATAAGGCATATAAACTATAAGATGGCAAATAAGGCATTAAGAGTTCTTGCTGTTGCTGTGAAAAAAGACAACCTCGACAAAAAAGAAGTAGAAAACGATTTGATTTTTGTCGGCCTTGTGGGAATGATTGACCCGCCAAGACCCGAAGTCAAAGAGGCTGTGAGGGTTTGTGAAAAAGCCGGTATGACTGCTATTATGATAACAGGCGACCATATTGACACGGCAAAGGCCATTGCAAAAGAAACGGGTATTTTGAGAAATGAAAAAGAGCAACTTGTTATAACCGGTCAGGACCTTGATAAGATTCATAAGATAGACTTCATGCGGGATTTGGAAAAGTATAAAGTATTCGCTCGAGTCAGTCCCGAGAATAAAGTCAGAATTGTCAATGCCTTCAAAGCCAAAGGATATATTGTTGCCATGACTGGTGACGGTGTAAACGACGCCCCGTCCATAAAAAAAGCGGATATTGGCATAGGTATGGGCATTACTGGCACAGATGTCAGCAAAGGAGCTTCGGACATGGTGCTTGCCGATGACAATTTTGCCACAATCATAAACGCCGTGGAAGAGGGAAGGAAGGTCTATTCCAATATAAAAAAGGCGATTCAATCCTTGCTTTCCACAAATATAGCCGAGGTGCTCTGTCTTTTTATTGTCACTATGATAATGCCGGCGGGAACAATCTTTTTAACCCCGGTTATGATACTTTGGGTAAACCTTGTTACCGACTCCCTGCCCGCTCTTGCATTAGGCATGGAAAAGGCAGAACCGGATATTATGAACGACCCGCCCCGAAAACAAGGAAGCAGTTTGTTTTCTGGCATAACAGGAAAAAATGTATTGATTCAAGGTGTTTTGCAGACCATAATAGTTTTGTCTGTATATTTCATCGGATTTGCTATGTTTAACGATATTGACCCCAGATACCCCTCAACAATGGCGTTTGTGTCGCTTTGCATGATAGAGCTTTTCCATGCGTACAATTGTCGTTCTCAGGATAAAAGCCTATTTAGGGAAAACCCGCTCTCAAACAAACATCTCAATCTTGCATTCTTGGTGGGAACGGTGCTACTTGGAATTGCTTTGGTCTTGCCTTTTATGCAAACAGCGTTCAACGCTATACTTTTGACCCCTTTGCAATTTGCAATTAGTTTAGGATTTGCTATACTAATAATACCTTTTGTGGAAGTGCAAAAAGCAATAGAAAATGCTATAATTAAGAAAAGGGTGAAAAATTGATGGATTATAAGACTATGACGCCTGCCCAGGTTTGGCAGGACTATGATGCCGAGACTGAGGCTCTTGATACGCTAGTAAATGATGAGTACAAGGAAAATCAGCACCTCTATAAGGCTTATACCATTACTGCGAAAACCGTGGATGATGGAAAAGTCAGAGTTGGCGTAAGAGTAACTCATAATGTCAAGTCCAGAAGAAAAAAGGCCGTGCTTATTGTGCAGGAGTACCATAAAAAAATACAGAAAAAGGTTGTTAAAGACCTTGCGGATAAAGGTTATAAGGTGGTTGTTCCCGATTGTACGGGTGGCGATATAGCATATAAGACCTCATTTCCGCCCAGCTTGAATTATGGCAACATAACGGAGGCTGAAAGTCACATAAAAGAAGTTTCTCCCACAGCAAAAGACACCAGTCAATATCTGTATTCAGTGATAGTTAAAAGAACAATAACCTTTATAAAAAAGGAACTTGGAATTGAGGACATAATAATTATGGGCATAGGGGACGCCACAGAAGTTGCAATGCAGGTGGCGGGTAGCGACAACAGGCTGAAGGGTCTTGTGTGCATAAACGGAGCCGGATACCGAGAATATATTCATATCAATAAATATGGAGATAAAAAAGAGCTTGAGATTGACCATAAACTTATGTGCTGGCTGACAGGAGTTGCGGCCGTGGCTTACGCAAAGCATATAGAAGTTCCTATTATGATAGCCTTAAGCTCAAATGGAAGACAGGCGGATATAGACAGATTATCAAATCTTATGGTATTATTAAAGGAGAATCAGGCAAGCCTTATGATAACTCCTAGAAGCTCTGACAGCATAAGCTATCAGGCCTATAAAAGCGTGCTTGGCTGGATAGAAGATATCTTCACTAAAAAAAGAATACCAAAAAACCCTGTGACACAAATAAGAGTTAGCGACGGGCTGATATACGCCGATGTGGCGGCTGACGCCATACGGGAAATAAAAGAAGTCAAAGTGTACTACTCTTATGGCGAATATGACCACCTTGTCAGAAACTGGCACGAAAAGGTTTGTGACACTGTGAGTTCCGACCAGTTTTTAGCAAAACTGGAAGTGACCAAAACCCAAGGACCTCTTTTTGCTTTTTGCATAGTGGAATATAAAGATGGAAGCGCTTTAGGCTCAATTGAAGACTATGAAGAGCTTAAGGACCTTGATATAAAAAAGACAATAGACTTAAACTCCAGAATAATTTATGAGGGGGCTATGGGCACGGGCTCTTTTACAGAAGAGGCGGACAAGGCGATACTTTTGAAAAGCGGCCTTATGACAGCGTCCACTCCCCTTGGTCTTAAAGGTGTGATGAGCAACTACGGAGAGCTGATAAACTATCAAATTGGGGCAAAAGCTCCTTTCAATAAAGGCAAAATTCTTCAAGTTGACGCCTACTGTCACGAGGATATAGACCTTGAGATAAAAGTTGTGGCAAAAAACGGGGATGATATCGACGAGTACACTGCGACTTGTCCTATGACAACAGGAGACGGGGCTTTTGTCAGCCATAAGCTCACCCCTAACGACTTCAAGAACTCGGATATGATGTCATTTGACGACTGGGACAAAGAAAAAGAAATAAAGATAAAAAATAAAAATGTAATTATAGGAAAAATACTATTTATATAGCAGGAGAAATATGGCGATAAGAATAAAGGGAATATTGACACTTATAATATTCTTTTTGGTATGTATGGGAATCTCGTTTTATATAAGCCGATATATGTTCGTGGTCTATCCGGTGGAAGGCGAATCAATGGTTCCCACAATAAGCCACGGAGACAAAGTGTTGGTGTACAGAACGGATAAAATTGAGCACGGTGACATCGTTGTTTTTGACAGCGAGGCGTACGAAAAATGCTTAATAAAAAGAGTAATCGGACTAGAAGGCGATTTCATAGAAATAAAATACGATGAGGAAACATCATCTTATCAGGTTTATAGAAACCAAAACCTTCTCATTGAAGAATATATAAGAGAGCCCATGCTTTCTAGTTATTATGATATGGAAGTGGAAGTTCCGCCCGGCAAGATGTTTTTCCTAGGAGACAATAGAAACTGGTCTTTGGACAGTCATAACAGTGAGATTATGGAAGATGTATCCACAATACAGGGAAGAGTAATTATGAGATATGACGGATTTGATATTTCATTTTTTGCCTTATTAGAGGCATAAAGACTTTTATCCCTAAAATTAGTCATTTTTTTTTTACTTTATGAGCCTACAATTATTTTATTGTTAGGCTTTTTTAGGTGAAAAATGTATAAAAAGAAAATTGTAAACTACATAGCGTATTTTTTAATTCTTTTAGTACTGTTTGTATTGGAGAAAAACACCGGCATTTACGCGTTTGCCATAGCCTTTTTAATGGCGCTTATATATAATAGGCAAAACGCTTTGATACTTTGTCTTTTTTACGCATTGGGTTCTATGGCAATGAACTTTGAATTGTTTAATCTGATTTACGCTGTTTTCCCTTGCATTGTTGTTATTGTGGCAAGCTTTTTCCATTACAAACTTAAAAAAAGAATCACACAGGTTATGATAGCTGTTTACACCTTTATATCCTTTATTCCTTTTTTAATATTCAAAACCGCCGATATATATCAGATTACAAGCACCATAATTAGCGTTCTTGGGGCGCAGATGTTTCTTTATGCCACAAAAACATATCTCCAACCTGTTTTGACAAGAGGTCTTGAAACCAGATTAAGACATGATGAAAAGTTGTCAGGAGGTATTCTTCTATGCGCGATTTTTGCTGGGCTTAGCTACATTGAAATTTACCAATTTAATGTGTATTATATGTTTGCGGTTATGCTTTTATTGTTTATAAGACAGTTAAAACCGTCTGTTGCGCTTTCAATTGCCGCTATTGCAGGGTTGGGCGCGAGCGTGGCGCAAGTATCATTATATCACATAGCGGTGATTGTAAGTCTTGCAATGATAATTGTGGCGTTCAGGGAAAAAAATATATATATTACGGCTTTTGCTACTGTAATTAGCGCTTTTGTGTTTAATTTCTTTTTTGGCAGAGGCTGGGATTGGTTTGAGCTATTACCGTTTGCGGCGGGCGCTGTTATCACATGCTGTTTTCCGCCTAGG
>CAZVHD010000130.1:2864-5307 GCA_964626765.1 uncultured Christensenella sp. | reverse complement strand
CCGTCCACATCTCCAAGCTCAACCTTTATGACCTCGTTTTTGGATGTGGGAACATTTTTCCCAACATAATCAGCTCTTATTGGTAGCTCCCTGTGCCCTCTGTCCACAACAACGGCAAGTTGTATGCTTGCGGGTCTTCCCATTTCCATAAGAGCCTCTATTGCGGCTCTTGCTGTTCTTCCTGTATAAAGAACATCGTCCACAAGCACAATATGCTTTCCGATAATACTAAAGTCTATATCGGTGGAATTGATAACGGGATGGTCGGCGATTATTGAAAGGTCGTCTCTATAAAGAGTGATATCAAGAATTCCAACTTTGACATCTTTTCCTTCGCTGGTTTTGATATGCTCGGCAATTTTTTTTGCCAAAGGCACGCCTCTTGTTCTAATTCCCACAAGCGCGATATTATCAATGCCCTTGTTCTTTTCAATAATCTCGTGAGAGAGTCTTACCATAGCTCTATTCATAGCCACAGAGTCCATAAGCTCAGCTTTCTTTTTCATTTTTTTGCCTCCCGTATTTCTTTTTCTATAAATATGCCCGCATACATACAGTAAGCGGGCAAGATAGTTTATTGTTATAATTATCTTCTCGGCATCACTGTACCACAATTAAAGATTTAACTTTCATTAGAAACAATAATAACACACAACCATTTTTTTTGCAAATGATTTGCCACTATTTATCCTATTGTACATTGCTTATATAATATAGTTATCAGACTTTGTCTTTCTGTTGTTTAATTCCTTTTTCTTATTTTCATATCCCTTTCTTCCTAAGAGAGCGTATGTTGCGTTCTTTCCTTCTTCTACGCCGGGTTGATTGAATGTGTCTATATTCATCATGCTTCCAATATATGCCGTTTGCATCATAAAGAACATAAGAAGCTGTCCTACGCTGTGAGCGTTGACCTCAGGCAACATAATAATATTATTGAGCCTTTGATTTTTTGTAAGGGCGTATTCAGTGGCAGTCATTTCAGCCTTTATGAGTTCGTTCATAGTATGCCCCGATAAAAATGACACATCGGGGAAATCCTCGCAACCTTGACTTATCGTTATTTTGGAACGATAGTTTTCCACACCAATAAGCGTTATCACCTTGTCAAAAGGTCCTTCGGTATAAAGCTGAACCTGACTGTGTTGGTCGGTCACGCCCAGCGCCTTAACAGGCGTTTGTCCCACAAAGACCTCTTTTCCTTGTAAATCCACAGCTTTTCCAAGACTCTCCCCCCAAAGCTGTGAGTACCAGTCCGCCATAAGCTTTAAGGAATCGGCATAAGGCATCATGATACTTATGTTTTTGCCTTTCTTCATAGATATATATTGCAAGGCAGCAGCCATAAGGGCGGGATTTCTCTTGTAATTTTTAACTGAACATTTCTTATCCATATATGCCGCCCCTCTAAGAAGTTGCTTTATGTTTATGCCAAGAACAGCCGCCGGCAAAAGTCCGACAGGGCAAAGTTCGCTAAACCTTCCACCCACTCCGTCAGGAATATAAAAGGTCTTGAGCCCCTCTTCTTTAGCGATTTTTATAAGGTTTCCCTTTGATTGAGAGGTCGTCGCCACAATATGATTTTTTGCCTTTTCTCCGAATGCTTTTTTTAATAAATCCATTATTATAAGATATTGACTCATCGTTTCAGATGTTGAGCCGCTCTTTGTCACAACATTAAAAAGAGTCTTTTCAAGCTTCAAAACATCCAATAAGGATGCCATTCTTTCAGGGTCCACATTGTCTTCAACATAGAATTTGGGCGCCTTTCTTTTGCTTTTTGGAAGCTCATTATGCCTTAAGTGGCACAATGATTGAAATACCGCCATAGGACCTAAAGCCGAGCCGCCTATACCCAAAATTACAAAATTGTCAAAATTCTTTTTCACGCTCTTTGCGTATTCCATGATATCAAGGACGACTTTGTCTTGATTATAAGGCAAATCCATCCAGCCTGTCATACCCTTGCCTCTGTTTTCTTGAATATCTTCAAGGGCTTTTTCTATAATGGGTTTTGCTGTGGTCAAATCTTTTTGAGATATTCCTTCTCTTTCCCCCACATATTCTGTCATCATATTGTTGTAGTCAAATCTGATAGCGTTTTTCATAGTTTCTTATTCTTTTCTCCTTGTCTTATTTTCTTGCTTTGTCAAGGCAATTAACCAAGTGGTCATAGCCTTCCAAAATTTCATCATAATGTTTATAGTTTCCCGCATAGAGTTCCATAATAAACGGACCTTCATAGCCTTTTTCAAATAAATATTTGAAAAGCATTACAAAATCCACCTTTCCCCTTCCCGGCAAAAACAAATTGCCGTTATCGTCATAGTCGCAAAGATGTACATTTCTGAGCCTGTCGCCCATTACATCAATGAACCCATAGGGTGAAACTTTTAAATGCACAGCTTGTTTGATATTAACACATGAAGTTACTTTGCGATAT
>CAZVHD010000130.1:0-2854 GCA_964626765.1 uncultured Christensenella sp. | reverse complement strand
ATTTTCATATGCAAGTTTACATTTTTCTCCGCTTACACTATACAAAATTTTGTTGAGTTCATCAACTCTTTTTCCTACCTTTTGAAAATCTATTGTATACGGAACTCTTTTCATCTTTGTGAGACCGTGAAATGTATAATATTTTGCGTCCAGAATATTTGCCGCCACGGCAATTTTTTTGAAGAAAACCTCGCAATCATTTCTTGTTCTTTTAACAGAATTAAAAAGTTCAGGCTCAAATTGAACATTAAGGGTATGTACCGAATAAATATCCACTGTACCTTTTCTTTTTTTTAACAGGCGTATGAAATCTTCTTCATATTCCATAAAAGTGGTTAAAAAAACTTCACAGGTATCAATACCTAGCTTTTCAATTATTTCAAAGGTGTTTTCTGTCACCTCCTTTGTAAAAAAGGAGGCTGTTGATATTCCTATTTTCATAAAGATTAATACTCCGGTGAAATTAAGCCATAGTCACCGTCATTTCTTTTGTAAACAACATTTACTTTGGCTGTTTCCTCATTGATAAAAACATAAAAATTATGTTCTAGTAATTCCATCTCCTCAACAGCGTTTTCAACTGTTGTCATAGCAATTTCAAAGTTCTTAATTTTCACAATCTTACCTTTTACTTGCTGGTCATCTTCGGCTGACTTGCTTTCTTCATAAATATATGGTTCTCTGAAAGCTCCTTTTCTAAGTTTTGCTTCAAACTTTTTCCTGTATTTTACTATTTGTCTTTCTATCTTTGGCAAAATGATGTCAATATTGTCGTACATATTATCGCTTGTGACTTCGCTTCTCACTCTCATACTGCCAGAGTTTAAGGTGATTTCCATAGTATAACGGTTGTAATTTTGCCCTGAGGCGATAAGCATTACTTTAATGTCAGCTTCCTTGTCAAAATATTTGTCAAACCTGGATATCTTTTTTTCTATGAGCCCTTTCAGGTGGTCATTGGGTTTGTAGTTCTTTGTTGCAATTTCTATCCGCATAATTCAATCCTCCATTGTTTTTTTTATATCTATGTAATTCAGTTATAGATATCGTTTTTAAGATGTTTTAGTATTTCTCTTTCCAGTTCTTTGTTTTTTATACACCCGCTGATTTTGATGTTCTTGCCTGTGGAATATTTATCCCCCGATTCATCAAGACCAATTCCATAATAATTTATGGCGTTCACCGCAGCTGTTATTTTATCGGCGGTGATATCAAAGTCCCAAAGTATCTGTCTTACGGATTTGTGATTAAGCGTCACAACCGCCAAAAGCAAGTGATGCGAACAAATGTTCTTATAGCCGCACTCTTTAGCTACTTTTTTAGCGTGTTGAAAGACTTCTTCAGCCTCATATGAAAGGCTAAATTCGCCTTCAGGGGCAATTTCTAAAACAAAACTTCTTGCCTTTTGATAGTCCAATCCAAGTCTTGAGAGCACCTCATAAGCCAAACAACTTTTTTCCATTGCCATTGATAATAGAAGGTTCACACTGCTTATCGCGTTTTGCGAGCAGTAATAGTATGTTTTTTTTGCAAGGTCAATAACCTTTAACAGCTCTGAACTAAATTTTGTCATATATAATAAGTCCTTATATACTTATTATATATTCTTAACTAGTTCTCTTAAATACCTCTTAAGACCATTTTTAAGTTCTTTTTTTCTGAGGGCGAATTCGATGTTGGCTTTTATGTAGCCAAGTTTATCACCGATGTCGTACCTTTTTCCTTCAAAGGAATACGCAAAAGCCCCTATGTCCTTTGCCAGCATTTCAATAGCGGTAGGAAGATAAACTTCGCCGTTTTTTGCCGGTGGAGTTTTCTTGATATACTCAAAAATATCAGGAGTCAATATAAACCTTCCAAGACTTGCAAGTGTGCTCGGCAGTTCGTCAATTTTGGGTTTTTCTTTGAAGCCAAGAATTTCTGTGAATTGCCCTTTCACTTTGCCCGGAACGATAACTCCGTATTTTGTGGCCTCTTCCTCCGGTTGTGGCTGCACTCCCACAACTGTGAGTCTCGTAGTGTTATACGCGTCAATGAGTTGTTTGGTTACGGGATATTGTGAATTATACATAACATCGTCACCAAACAAAACAGCGAAAGGTTCGCCTTTTACAAATGACTCGCAAAGCTCTATTGCTTTTCCCGTTCCTGACATTTCCTTTTGTCTAATATAACATATGTTTACCTTGTCACAAAGCTCATTCATTAATTTGATTTGTTCATATTTTTTGGATTTTGCAAGAGCGGATTCCACTTCAAAATTCCTGTCAAAATGGTCTGCGATATTATTTTTGTTTCTGCCAAGAATAATACAGACATCTGTTATGCCGCTTTGGATACACTCTTCTACTATATATTGAATAGATGGGACATCAACGATAGGTAACATTTCTTTGGGCATGGCCTTTGTCGCCGGTAAAAATCTTGTTCCATAGCCTGCTGCGGGTATGATAGCTCTAGTGACTTTCTGCAATTTCATTACCACCTTTTTATATTGATTTTTATACCTTTATTATAAACCAATTATTACCATATTGCAAGAGGCTATAATTAATATAAAAACTGTTTAATAATAAAAAAATAATCTTGTTTTACGGCAATAAACGAAACTTTAGGTAAATAAGATTATAATAGATTTATATAAAAAATATATGCCATAAATAATTGACAGAAATTATATACTGGTGTAGAATACTATAGAACATACGAGGGTGGCGGAATTGGCAGACGCGTATGATTCAGGTTCATATTGTTTCACCACAGTGAGGGTTCAAGTCCCTTCCCTCGTACCAGGAGCGTTATATGCGGTTGTGCTGGAATCGGCAGACAGGCATGACTAAGGATCATGTGTCTT
>CAZVHD010000129.1:0-5331 GCA_964626765.1 uncultured Christensenella sp. | reverse complement strand
GGCTTGCTTGAACGCTCCATTGGCCTATCGCTTTTTGGAATTGACTTTCAAGACCAAGCCATAAAAGACCTCTTTGAAGGCCTTGGCGAAACCGGCAGACTGCCTTCTACTTTTGAACTTCCTGACGAACTGGGTCTTGAGTATAACGCAAACTATTATATAAAAGATGTATATTCCAAATATTCAGGCAAGCATACAGGCGTATTTATGGGCGAACATCATGAAGATACCCATCCTTTTGTGATTATGGACTATAAAGAAAACCCGCAAAATGGCGAAGCCCAATTAAAATGGTTAAATGAATTCATTGATTTGAAAATATACGCCTCTCATAGTTAGTAAAAGATGATTATGTAATATATTTCTTAAAAAAGTTGCACATTTCATCATTTGTAATTATGGCTTCTTTCATTAAGGGGTGGCACACATTGAATACATGTACAAGTTTTTTGTTACGGGATTCATTCCAATATCTAAATTGGTATTCAAAATTATTTTTTTGAGATACTCAACAAAATGAAATGTTTGTTCTTTCAAAAAATCATGCTTAGATGTCATCAAATATAGAGGTGGCATCTTTTCATTTATTGATTTGATAGTAGATATCAATTTTGCATAAGGAGACTTGTCAACATCCATACCGATTAATACTTTGGCGTATCTTGACGCAACAGTTTTTTTCAACCCTCTGAAGCTATCCAGTTCAAACGCGCCGCAAATCATACCACCCGCCTTTACTGTAAGTTTTGTATCCACGCCCAATTCCTTTCTCAATTTATCATTACTTTTCAATGCTAAAGCTATTGACGATAAATGAGCGCCTGCGGAATCACCTGTTATAAAAACATTGTTGATGTCAAGATTATAATCATTTGCGTTGTCATAAATCCAGTTAAAGACTTCATAAATATCTTTTATCTGCTGGGGAAATCTTTTTTGCTGTATAAGGTGATAATTAATATTAACTATGGCAAAATCCCTTAAAGCTAAATTCATAGCGTATATTTGGTTGAGCTCCTTATCTCCATACATCCACCCCCCGCCGTGAACCATTATGATAACAGGACAAGGCGATTTCTTCCCTTTTTTATGGTATATATCTAAAAGATTGGCCTTTCCGCCTTTTGAATATGGAATATCCTTTATCATATCAATTCCCTCTGGCGGGCTTTGCAAAGCTAATCTTTTATTGTCTTTGTTTTTTGTAATTTCCCAAAACTTAAGTAATATCTTTTCAAACAGCATAGTTATTTTACCTCTCTTATATAAATAAAATATATTTAATAGTTAAATAATATATAATATAAAAGGCTTAAAATCGCGTTATTATAACAAAGTATGTATTTTTTTTATAGCGAAATCAGAGTCTTTAATTAAATATATTCAACTTCAAAATATACCCTATATGTATTCACTCCCAAAAATCCGGAGGCAAATTGTATATAAAATCCGCCATCTCCGTCAGCACCAAAGGAAATTGAGTTTACATGCCAAAAACCGCTTGTCGGTGTTACGGAATAGTGCTGATATGCTCTTGAAAGTGTGCTGTACACCGTATTTATAGGCGCTCCGTCAGGTAATCTGTATTGGTATACTAGGCTATTTAACCCATTATATGTTCCCATATTCACATCAGATTCTCTAAAAACAGTCTCCGCATCATCTCTATATACATCCACCCCTCTATCGGTAAGTCTCATATATACTCTTAGGCTGAAAAAGCCTTGAGAACCATATAAATAACCATACCAACCCGATATGATATTGTTGTAAACATAAGCCCTTTCAAGATAAGGCAAAGCCTCAAGAGTATAAAACCTTCTTATTTTGTTGTTTGACAAATCAACTTCGCTTAAATTGGTAAGTGGTCTCAAATTCGAAATGTCAGTAATGCCTGAAGTATTATCACTTATATCAAGGTAACTTAGCTGTGTTAGCTGTCCCACATAGTACAATGCTGAATTGGTGAGTCCAACATCGGAAAGCCTAAGTTCGGTTACACCTGTGAGAAGTTCGATGCCCTTGAAGTTTGAGATGTTCTGCTCAGCATCGAGAGTTATCGTAAAAGGTTGTGACAAGGGTCTTCTTGTTATTTTACTAGCAAGAATTCTTTGTTCGTCGGGGCTGAATGTTTCTAATAGCTTTTGATAAAGGACGGGGTCTGGAATATCTGTACTATTTATTATTCCAGGAATTGAAAACGAACTAAAATACAATTCATTACTATTCCAGCCGGTTGCAAGATGGAATTTATAATAATACTTCAGCCTCATATTCATATCTTCACGACCAAGCTCATCCCAATCAATAATTATCTGCCATCTGGCATTTGGATCGTTCATCAAATTGTTGAGACCCGCTGTATCCAGTTCGCTTATAAGAGCGTCATATTCCGCCACCGTATAACTTTGAGTTGATGATGTAAACTCCAGTGATACAGCGTCTCCAGCATATAGCTGTTCGCCTTCATATAGTTCAAATTTAATTATAGGCATTCTGCTATAATAACAAAAAGGCATATCAAAACTGGTATATGTGCGTTTGTAATTGGTTCTTTCCGCAAGCAGACTGTCAAAAAATGAATAATACGCTAAAAACCTTTCATGCACATTTGATGATTCATGAAAAATTATGGGTACATTTATTATAACCTGCGATGTATCAAATCTTATGTCAGTTTGTAAAAATATGAGCTGTATCTCTGACGGTTGCTGGCCGTCTGCCACCTGTAAAACGCCTTGGTCAATTGTATATGTGCCGTCGTTGTTTATTAATGTGTAGAATATGTCTGTGACTCCAAAATCTTCATACATATCACCCTCTGTAAGACCATATTCAGTATATCCGCTTGCAAATGAACCCTCTTCAAAAATATCAATTTGATTGTTGAATTGCTGCTCTATAATCATATTGGCAATCTGATATATATCGTTATAGCTTTGGCTTGTGATTGTATACATTTTTGTAGCCGATAGCCCGCCATAAATACACTTAACCTCAAGATAAATCGTATCCAATGCAACTATTCTTGAATTCAAAACAGCAAAATCATCCTTCAAATCAATATCTCCCTCTATTTCTGCTGCACCTTCAAGAGGCTCTTCCAATGAGCGGTACTGATAAACAGCCAAATCATTTCCATCCGTTATATAACTTTCCTCAATGGGCAAAACAACATTGGAATATATTGTATACTCGTCTTGAGCGGACTTGTACCTTTCAAAAAAGTTATCAAACAGTTCAAGACCTTTATCCGCCCACCAGGCAAAATTGTTTTTATCTGTTATATTAATCAAAAAATCTCGGCTTGCTGATTGCCCTTCAAGAAAAACATCTAAAGACAAAGTTACTTGTTGAGGCTGTGTCGATGTTATGTTAACCTTTCCGTTATTTGATAAAACTTCCAAATTGTCCGATGTATATTCAAACTGTACGGGATATGAATAATAGTTTGTTGCCAAATCTATATCACTATGAAAGTTATTTCCGCTATCGCCATTTGAAATAACATTTTCTGCCCTGTCCAAAGCTGCATCCAACACACCTGAAATATCATATGACAAAACCCTTAATAATGATTGACTATCCAATAAATTGTGTTCAACTATTGCATTGGGGGTTATTATATCAAAATAGGCGTCCGTTGAACGACTGTTTATTATTTCTCCGTTTATGATTAAAAGATTGCCCTCATAGGTATGTTCTATGATTACGCTGTTGCCATTCAAATCCAAAGTATATCCATTAAAATCAAGATTGCAATCCGCTGTTATTGTAAGAGACGAGTTAAGCTCAATATTTGATTCAAATTTTATAGACCTTCTTTTTTGATAGTGACTTACTGGAATCATATCATTAAATACATCATTCTGAGTGGCAATTCTTAATGCCGCCTCACTAGATACCAATACTATATTTTGAGATGAATCTATTGTCATCTCATCACTAGTATAGTAATCCTCCGATGAAAAATTCCCATAAGCCTTGTCTGAAAGGACTAATATTAACATAAACGATAAGACTATAAGTAAGCTTGTCTTAAATACTGTTTTTACGCTCATTGCCCACCTCTTATTCTTACATAAAAATATCTTGTAATCGTCTGACTGCCAACCGTTGTTTGAACGCTCACAATCGCCATGCTGTCCTGCGAAGGTATGGATGAGCGGACTATCCTTGTTGTGGTATAATCCTCATTTGTAACTGTCGTTATTGAAAGAGTCTGAGAAGAATCATCTTCAATCGCCCAGTTTATTGGAAGCGTATCGGCATCGGAATTAATTACAATTTCTGTTGCCAAATGGGTATATTGCACTCTTATTTCAGGAATTTCTGAAAGATTATATAAATACTCAAGACCAAGGATATAATCCTGATGATTATTTTGAGGGACAAAAAGTATCTCAACATTAGGGTCGGAATCAGTATAATAATATTCAGGATTTTCTCCCCATTCATTGTGGTAAGTAAAATACGCTAGTTCCAAAACCGGCTCGCTGTATGTGGTATGATATCCGGTTTGACTCAAGTTTAGGTAGCTTAACTTGTTAAAAGCTAAAATATCGTTGAAGATATAAATAAGATTATTGCCTTTCAAATTCAACTCTTCAAGATTAATTAAAAACTTTATATTATTTGTATTTTCCAAATTGGTATAACTCATATCCAATTTTTCCAATTGAGAAAGCCTTGATATTGTTCTGGATAATGAATCTGCAAAAACAGGCGTGGAACACGACATGTTTGAAGATGAGCCTGAAACATCTAAAGAATTAATAGAACTAAAATACGCTAGTCCTTCGACACTGTCATCTAGATTTAATCCGCTCAAGTCTAAATGGGATAAAGGAGAATTCCTGATATAATCAATAAAGATGTAATCCTGTGAAGGGTCAGTTATTCCAAGCTCGCTTTTGGCTCTTTGAAATACAGTAAAAGATTCAAAACCATTTTCATCATTGTGAATGGCCGCAGGCAACAAAAATTCCATTTCTCTTGTCATAGTGAGCACTTCCACAGTAACGCTTACATACTGTTCAAAAACATCAAGATGTTGAGGGAATATATCAAATGTTACTTCTTCAAGCTGAGAATCATCTCCGCCACTAACTGTTGTGGGCTCTTCTCCCGGGTCATAGAATGTATCGTCAATTTCATAGCTTATGTCAAGCGACAAATGCTCTTTTGGCATATTAAAATCTCCCACCCCTGTGTCATAGAAATTATTCAAGACATCTCCTTCCATTTCAAATTGGCTCTGCACATAGGCAAAAACATCGTTTATGAATACGGTGTCGCAAAGCTCAATTCTCACTCCAATAATTCCGCTCT
>CAZVHD010000128.1:0-5347 GCA_964626765.1 uncultured Christensenella sp. | reverse complement strand
ATTAGAATTGTATTGATTGTAGCGCTAGTAGCTACAACACGTATGTTCACGGCAACAGCATGCGACAAAGATTCAGGAGACAGTCTTCAAAGAGTTTTGGACGAAGGTAAGTTTACAGTAGTGGGCAGCGGGGGATATCCACCATTTAATTATATTGATGGAGACAGTGATGTTGTTGGATTTGATGTGGATGTAGGACAAGAAATTGCCGATAGGCTAGGAGTTGAGCTCGACTATGTTACAAGCGACTGGGACGGTCTTGTCGAAGGTTTGAGAGCAAAGCGTTATGACGCTATTCTTGGTAGTATGGCAATAACACAAGACAGACTTGCGGTAGTATCTTTCTCAAATCCTTATTATTATTCAGGAGCTCAGCTTTTTGTTAGAAAAGATGCAGATATATCAGAGCCTTCTGAAATGGATGGTAGGGATATAGCGGTTGCAACCGGAACCAACTTTGTTGATGATGCAGAAGGTTTAGGAGCGGAGGTGCAGCTTTATCAAGATGATAACTCGACCATAAGCGAACTTGTGAGCGGAAGAGTGGACGGAGTTATAACCGACAGACTTGTTGGGTTGAATGCCATACAAGAGCTTAATGTAGGAGACGAATTGGAGATGTGTGGTGAGATATTGAGATATGAGACTATGGGTATCGCGTTCAATCAAGACGACATTACATTGCAAGCCGAGGTTAACACAATTTTGTCGGAAATGCGTCAGGACGGAACGCTTACACAAATAAGCGAAGAATGGTTTGACGGAGCGGATATAACAGTAAATTAAAAGAATTATAAATTAAAAAACAAATAGTTGGGAACTCGTGTTTAACGGGTTCCCAATTTTAAGGAGTATATAATATGAATGCATGGGACTTTTCAATAATACCTGAGTATTTTACATCTTTTATACCATATGCATTGATGACCCTTCAAGTCACAGTTTATGGCTTATTAATAGGTCTTTGCCTGGGGTTGTTTTTTTCTTTGTTAAGACTTTCAAAATTCAGAGTACTGAATTACCCTGCGAAAGCCTATATTTGGATTATCAGAGGCACCCCGCTTCTGTTACAGCTTTTATTTATTTATTTTGGACTAGTTAATTTTGTAATGTTGGACAGACTTCCCGCCGCTTGTGTAGCGCTTGGCATACATAATGGCGCGTACATAGCAGAAATCTTTAGAGGAGCTATTCAATCTGTGGATAGGGGACAAAGAGAGGCAGGACTTTCTTTAGGTATGACATCGGGCAAGATTATGAACAGAATTATATTGCCTCAAGCTTTCAAAAGAGCTGTTCCCCCTTTGGGCAATCAATTTATTATCGCGCTTAAAGATTCGTCTTTGGCAAGCGCTATATCTGTGCCCGAGCTGTTGTTGCATGCAAGACAGTTGGGTTCTTCAAATTTTCGTTTGATGGAGATGTTGACAATTGCCGCTGTTTATTATTTATTTATGACTTCGGTGTTGACACTTTTAACAAGTCTAATAGAGCGAAAACTGGGCGCTAGTGACAATAAGGCTACTATATGACGAGGTGTATATGGAAAAAGTAGATAATAACCAATCAAATGAAAATGTACAACATAAAGATTCTATGGTTAAAATAAAAGGTTTGAGCAAATGGTATGGCAAACATAAGGTATTAACAAATATCAATCTTACAGTAGAAACAGGAGAGGTGGTAGTTATTATCGGAGCCAGCGGCTCGGGTAAAAGCACGCTATTGAGATGCATCAATTTTCTTGAAAAAGCGCAAAAAGGAATGATAAGTATCGGCGGAAAGGAAGTAAGTGTTAAGAGTAAAAAGCTTCATCTTATCCGAAAGGATGTTGGGATGGTTTTTCAACACTTCAATCTTTTTCCTCATAGAACTATTATGGGAAATGTTATAGAAGGGCTGACACAAGTTAAGAGAATGAATTTCAACGATGCAAAAGAAATAGGTCGAAAGATGCTTGAAAAGGTTGGTATGCTAGATAAGGCTGATACCTATCCGTCAATGATTTCCGGAGGTCAAAAGCAAAGAGTCGCGATAGCAAGAGCCTTGGCGATGAATCCAAAAGTTATGCTTTTTGACGAACCGACTTCGGCTCTTGACCCTGAACTTGTGGGAGATGTTTTGGGAGTTATGAAAAAACTTGCGCGAGATGGAATGACAATGATAGTAGTTACACATGAGATGGGTTTTGCAAGAGAAGTGGCCGACAGAGTTATATATATTGATGAAGGACTGATTATAGAAGAAGGTAAGCCAAACGACATCTTTGACAATCCCCAAAATGAAAGAACTCAAGAATTTTTGAGTAGGATATTGTAAACAACTATTAATAAATAAATTGATAGAAAAGAGCCGTATGGCTCTTTTTTTATGAGGTGACCCCGCGACAAATAGGAATTTAAAGTTGATTTTTGAGGCAGATCTTGATAAAATAATTAAAGATAGCGAAAATAAGGGTGGATAATGAAAAAAAATCTTTTCAAGAATATTTCAAAAGTTTTATTGTTTATAATGCTTGCTCTCTGCATGCTTTCCATTATTGGCGGTTGTCAAAGCAAAAAGCAATTAGACCTTAATAATTATCAAAAATATATAAGTGTAAGCCATGATGCAACATTTGAGGCTAAAAACGGTAATCTCATGATTGTAGATTATATAGTTTTTCAAAAAGTAAATGATTACGACAAGCTTTTTGATGTTTTAATAAAGTGTAGCTATGTAATCAATGGTTCTGAAGGCGAGTTTTCGGAAAATTTAGGCAATTTGAATTGGACATATAAAAAAGAAATTGAGATACAAGAAGAATCCTCCCATATGGGGCAGGTCAGGGTTTTGGAAATAAGCGGAACAGCGCAAAGGGGCATTAACTTCGATAAAATGACACCCATTTTTGTAGTAGCCGCTATATTTCTAATTTTTTTGGGAATATTAGGCCCTTTTATTTTCTACGGTCTAAGGTTTTTGGCTAATTTCAATAAAATTCAAATAGGAATGTCTTATAGTAAGGTTATTGAAATTTTGGATGAGCCCAGTAGCAGCAGCCAAGCTGACAATATATTGACGTGCGTATGGCGTAAATACGTTTTACGCGGGTGGATAATAGTTCGTGCGGTAACATTTAAAGACGATACCGTAATTTCCAAAACGAATTAGCTTAAATTGAAAAGATTTGTATAAAATGAAAGATAACTAAGAAAAGTCGGAATTTCCCGGCTTTTTTTATGATTAATAGTATTTTAGGCTGATTATTAAGAAAAGTTTACAAACTGTCCTGATTACTGGACATATGCTTTGTCAAGATTATGATAAATTACATATAAATACATACAAGATATGATAATTGAGGTTTATATGAGAGAAATAGAATATCAAGGGAATAAATACCTTTATTTTAACGGTAATTTTGTAGAGAAAGACTCATACATAATTCCTACTGAAGACATATTGATAAAATTGGTAAAAATATATTATTCGGAAATAGACTATACTCAATTCAACGATAAGGAATTAAAAGCGTTTATTAAGGAAACAAAAAATAATTTAGCATACAATATTTGTTTAAAAGCAAGTTTACACTTTTATGAAAGAAAGAAAGAACATTCTTGGGAGATAAGATACATACTTCCCATTATTACTAGTATTTATAGAAAAATGCTCAAGCCAGAAAAAGTGATAGAGCTAAATAAGAAAGCATATGAAATGTATGGAAAGACCGTTTTTTCAGTACCTTTATACACATCGATAGCTGCGGCTTACTGTGATTTGAATCAATATGAAAAGGCTAAAAAATTTTGTCACATAGCTTATGCGGAACAAGGTGGAACAACAGGTTATCAGACAGAATTAACATTGGTTTATAACAGAATAGAGAAAGAGACTAGGGGTGACTAATAATTTTTATTTTTTTGCATTATAAACGCAACAGAAAAGTAAATTCTTGATTATATATGTTAAATTCCCTTCATAGTTTTTAGACAATAAAGAGCCAATAAAGGACTCTTTTATTGTATATGGCGGAGAGTCAGGGATTCGCTCCGCTGCGACCTTTTTGCTATCTTTTCTCTTTTGCATAAGTGGGAGTTAATTTCAGTTTATTACTTTTCGTTGGTCTTGCTATCACGCCGAGGCGGGGCAAACATCCACTGGATGCTTGCCTTTTTCCGCCTGTTCGAATCCCTCATGGGTTACTCTGTATGAAAAAAGAGGTGCTTTACACCTCTTTTCCATACTGGCGGAGAGTCAGGGATTCGCTCCGCTGCGACCTTTTTGCTATCTTTTCTCTTTTGCATAAGTGGGAGTTAATTTCAGTTTATTACTTTTCGTTGGTCTTGCTATCACGCCGAGGCGGGGCAAACATCCACTGGATGCTTGCCTTTTTCCGCCTGTTCGAATCCCTCATGGGTTACTCTGTATGAAAAAAGAGGTGCTTTACACCTCTTTTCCATACTGGCGGAGAGTCAGGGATTCGAACCCTGGAGACTTTGCAGTCTATGGCTTTTCGAGAGCCACACCTTCGACCTCTCGGACAACTCTCCATTAGATTTATGCTATTTCATATATTACTATCAAATTGCTTATTATGCAAATCAAATTTTGTTTTTGTTGAAAAAAAGTTGTCCTTATGGTATAATTTGGGAAAACATTTAAGGGAAAAGGCATATGCAAAAAAGTAAAAAAGCTTTGATTGGACAAATTTTATCTATTGTACAATGGATAATTTTATTGGCTCTTGGAATACTCATAGCTCCTTGGTGGGGATGGATGTTTGCTTTGGGTTTGTTCATTATACATTCATTCGAAGCTTTATGGTGGGGTATTCCTCGTGGCAAACTTTTTGGATATACATTTATGGAAAGCTTGTGTCTGACTTGGATTTATGGATTTACTTGGTGGAAGTATCTTACGAGAAAAAGGCAATAAGATATGTATTTTTTTGTGTAAGAATAACAATAATAAAAACACTAAGAATATAATGAATAAACACTAAAATATAAAGGATGGTAACAATGAAAAAGACAGTAGCGATAGTAGGAGATGCGATAATTGAACCAGGTTCGGATAAATATAAAATGGCGTTTGAAGCCGGCAAAGCACTTGTGGACAACGGTTATAGGGTGCAAAGCGGCGGTCTTAAGGGTATTATGGAAGCTGCATTTCATGGAGCAAAGTCATCGAAGAACTATAAAGAAGGGGATACTTTAGCGATTTTGCCTTGTTTTGACAGAACATGGGCAAATCAATATACCGATGTAATAGTCGCCACAGGGCTGGATTTATATAGAAATGTAATAGTTGCAAATGCCGACGCTGTGGTTGCCATAGGCGGAGGGAGCGGAACCCTTTCAGA
>CAZVHD010000127.1:0-5359 GCA_964626765.1 uncultured Christensenella sp. | reverse complement strand
GTCTTATGAGCGTTCTTTATGCTTTTTTGCTTACACTGTTTGCCGGTTTAAGCACAGGGATAGGAAGTTTTATAGCCTTTTTGACAAATAAAACAAATAAGAATTTTCTTTCGATTAGCTTAGGATTTGCTGCCGGAGTGATGGTATATGTATCTTTTATAGAAATATTTTTCAAGGCAGAAGAATCTTTAATTTCCGGTCTGGGTGAAAACCTTGGGACATGGATAACAGTTGCGTCTTTTTTCGGAGGCATTTTAATTGTTGCTATAATAGACAAGATTATACCCGATGATATCAATCCTCATGAAGCTCAAAAAGTGGAGGATATGGAAAAGCCAAGATATGGCAAAAAAAAGCTTATGCGAACAGGTCTTATGACAGCGCTGGCTATTACTATTCATAACTTTCCCGAAGGTTTGGCGACCTTTATGGCTGCTATGCATGATGTAACAATAGCTATTCCTATAGCAATAGCGATAGCTATACACAATATACCCGAAGGTATCGCAGTATCAGTGCCCATATTTTACGCCACTGGAAGCCGCAAAAAAGCCCTTATGTATTCATTTCTTTCGGGGCTTGCCGAACCGCTAGGAGCTATAATAGGATATCTAATATTGATGCCATTTCTCAATGATGTCATGTTTGGTATTATTTTTGCTGCAGTTGGCGGAATAATGGTATTTATTGCTCTTGACGAGCTTTTGCCTGCGGCAAGAGAATATGGAAAACATCACCTTGCTATTTACGGAATGCTTGGAGGTATGGCCGTTATGGCGATAAGCCTTCTATTGCTCTAATGATAAAAAAGCTCTGTCCTTAAAAGGGACAGAGCTTATAAAAAAACATTTTGCAAAAATATAGGCTATCGCTGTTTTGTATCGCAGAGATAGTTTTTTATTGCATCAAAGGTTTTGTCGCTTATTATATGTTCAATTTTGCAGGCGTCTTCTTCGGCTGTTTCTTTATCCACCCCTAACACGACTGTAAGATATTTTGTTATCAGGCGATGCCTTTCATAAATTGCCCTTGCTCTTAAAAGACCCTTTTCTGTAAAATGAATATAGCCGTTGGAATCAACCGTGATATATCCTCCCTTTTTCATAATACCAACAGCCCTACTTATGCTGGGCTTGGAATAATCAAGAGCCGTTGCTATATCTATTGACCTGACTTCTCCTAATTCTTTTTTAAGTCTTAATATTGTTTCGAGATAGTTCTCTCCCGATTCAAAAAGTTTTGACATATTTTATCCCCAAATTCTAAGATTAATTAATTATAGCATATCAAATATGTGTTTTGCAATAAAGCCTTTTATTTATAAATTAGAAAAAAAATATAAAAATGTAGCAATAGTTATTGACATATGTCATAAACTGAGTGTATAATATTATTGACATATGTCAATAACTAAGAAAACAAGGAGGTGGAAAATATGCCAGGCAGAAATATGACAGGACCTTTAGGCCAAGGGCCAATGACAGGAAGAGGACAGGGCCTTTGCAATTCCAGTCAATTAGGCTATAATAATAGAAAGCAATCTTTGTCTTTAGGCTTCAGAAAAGGCATGGGCAGAGGCCTTGGAAGAGGAAGAGGATTGGGCTTAGGTATGGGCTTAGGATACGCCGTACAAGATGACATGACTCTGAAACAAGAAAGAGAAATTTTGCAGACCAGAATAAACGAAATAGACAAAGAAATAAACAAAGAATAACTGCAGGCAAATATTTATTTGTCTGCCAGTTAATGAGGTAAAACTATGCCAAGACCCCGAAAATTTAGAACAGTTTGTTGTCTTCCTGCAAATAATGTTTTTGGACCGCATAAAAAGGACCTTAACATGCAAAGAATTGTTATGAGTGTTGACGAGTATGAAACTATTCGTCTTATTGACTTTGAAAAGCTCACTCAACAAGAATGCGCCGAAAATATGAACATAGCAAGGACTACTGTACAAAGCGTATATGAAAGAGCCAGAGTCAAAATAGCCGATTGTATAGTTAACGGTAAGACACTTTTAATTGAAGGCGGAGACTATCAACTTTGCGATCATGTAGGCGGAGAATGCGGTAAAAAAGGTTGTTTCAGGCATAGATACAATAACAAAGCATAAGGAGAAGATATGATTATAGCGATACCAGTAAATGAAAATAATTTGAGTTCAGAAATATGCCCGTCTTTTGGTAGGGCGCCCTATTTTTTGATATATGACACAAGCAACGATAAAAGCAAGTTTATAGAAAATCAAGCCTCTTCCAGTCAGGGAGGCGCGGGAGTAAAGGCCTCTCAAACTGTGATTGAGTATGCAGAGGCCATATTGACACCAAGACTCGGGCGAAATTCGGCTGATGTTTTATTATCTGCAGGAGTCAAAATTTATAAAACAGAGGGCGATGAATTATTAAAAAATATCAACAACTTCAAAGCTGGAAACCTATCGGAACTCAAAGAGATTCATGCCGGTTTTCATAGGCATTAAAAAGATATGAAAATAGCAGTACTTAGCGGAAAGGGCGGAGCGGGAAAAACATTTATTGCAGTCAATCTTGCCAATGTTATGGAAAATTCACTTTATGCCGATTGCGATGTGGAAGAGCCCAACGGACATTTGTTTTTCAAAAATACAGTGGATGAGAAAAAGGATGTGGCTGTCAAAATTCCTAAAGCGGAGGCTGAAAAGTGCATAGGATGCAAAGAATGTGTGGAATTTTGCAAGTTTAACGCATTGGCGTACACCAAAAGCCTTATTGTTTTTGATGATATATGCCACTCTTGCGGCGGGTGCAAAATCGTCTGCCCTCAAAACGCTATATATGAAACTCTCAAAGTCATTGGTTCAATAGAAAAAGGCCGTAGCCAAAACACTTTGGTAGTTACGGGAACAATGAAAGAGGGCGTGGCTTCGGGAGTTCCCATAATAAATGAAATTGTTAAGAAATTAAATGAGATTTCTTGTGATAGTGTGATAGACTGCCCACCAGGTAGCGCCTGTGTCGTAATGGAAAGCATTAAGGATGCTGATTTCTGCATATTGGTTGCCGAACCCACGGTTTTCAGCAGTCATAACCTTAATATGGTATATGAACTTGTCAAACTTTTTAACAAACCTATGGGCGTTGTTTTGAATAAGGATACGAACTCTTTTAATTCAAGCGAGGCTTTATGCAATGAAAAAGGCATCAAAATACTAGAAAAGATTCCCTATGACAAGGAGCTTGCTCATATAACTTCTCAAGGAGAGATAGCCTCAAGAAAAGATAAAGTATACTTTGAGCTTTTCTATAATCTTTATAACAAGGTTAAAGAGGAGGTCGGAAGATGAAGCATCTTTTAATTCTCAGTGGAAAGGGAGGTACGGGCAAGACGACAGTAGCTTCAGCCTTTATAAGGTTATCAAATGCTAAGGCTTACGCTGATTGTGATGTAGACGCGCCTAATTTGCATCTTGGCTTGGAAAAACACAATAACCCTCATATATATGATTTTTATGGAATGCCTAAAGCCAAAATTGATTATAAAAAGTGCCAAGAATGTGGAAAATGTCAAGACAATTGCAGGTTTGACGCTATAACTTTTGACAATAAGTATCATATTGATTATTATTCATGCGAGGGATGCGGTGTTTGTGAATATATATGTCCATATGATGCTATAAGGCTTTTACCTGCCATATCAGGTAAAAATATACTTTATAAAGGCGATAAGGTTTTTTCAACTGCAGAGTTGAAGATGGGAAGCGGAAACTCTGGAAAACTTGTCAGTAGCGTCAAGAAAATCTTAAAAGATAATATAAAAGAAGATACAAATCTTGCTATAATAGATGGTTCGCCGGGGATAGGCTGTCCGGTAATAGCGTCAATAAGCGGAGTTGACGCTGTATTGATAGTTGCCGAACCTTCGGTCTCGGGAATTAGCGATATGAAAAGAATAATAAATGTATCCAAAGGGTTTGGCTGTAAAGTAATTGTTTGTGTGAATAAATATGATATCAATAAAGAGCTTACAATTGTCATTAAAAAGCAAGCTCAAGCCATGAATTGTAATTTTGCAGGAACTATTCCATATGACAAAGCAGCCATAGAAGCAATAAACTCTAAAAGAAACATTATGGATATTCCTTCTCAATGTTCTAATAGTATAAAAGAAGTATATAAAAATACAATGGATATTCTTTTTAAGGAGCAAAAATGATTATAAAAGTTCTTATAGAAAACACACTAAAATCTCCCCTGTACAATGCCGAGCATGGTTTGAGTTTGCTGATAAAAACCTCAGAACACAATATATTGTTTGATACCGGAGCAAGCTCAAAATTTATTGATAACGCCGCTGTTATGGAAGAGGACCTTAAGGATATTGATATTGTTGTCATTTCCCACGGTCATTATGACCATGGCGGTGGGCTAGAAGAATTTTTGAAGATTAATAAAAATGCAAAAGTATATATTAATAAATTTGCATTTGGCGATTTTTATGGTCTTAAGGATAGCGGCGAGATGAGATACATTGGATTAGATAAGAAATTGAAAGACAATTACAGAATTGTGTTTGTGGATAAATATATAAAGATAGACAAGGAGATTGAGCTGTTTTCTGACGTAGAAATTATTCAACCCATACCCGCAGGTAATAAAAGGCTTTTTGCAAAAAAAGAAAAAGGAATAGACAATGATGATTTTTGCCATGAACAGAATATGATATTAAGTTCCGATGGCAAATCTATTCTTTTTGCCGGTTGCGCCCATAGAGGAATAACAAATATTATCGCGTCTTATAAAAAGATAAAGAAAGGCGCTCCCGATATGGTTTTTGGAGGATTTCATCTTGATAGCTCAATAATTGAAAAAAATAGTATTTTAGATATTGCAAAAGAACTGGACATCAATCAAACAATATATTTTACCGGACATTGCACAGACGAGAAGGCCTATAAAACATTGAAAAATGTTTTGGGCGAAAAGCTACATAGGTTATACACAGGACTTATAAAGGAAATTGGAAAGAATATAAGAAAAAAAGAAAAAGAATGTGACAAAGCAGTCAGAGCCCGTCAATTATTCAAAGACGGTTATAACTGTTGTCAGTCTGTTTTTTGCGCGTTTACAGAACATACGGGTATGGATTTTGAATCAGCGCTGAAGATATCGTCATCTTTTGGCGGAGGAATGGGAAGGGTAAGAGAGGTTTGCGGAGCGGTAACGGCCATGTTTATGGTGGCGGGGTTAAAGTACGGATATGTCAACAAAGATGACGTAGAAAAAAAAGCCGAGCATTAACGCCATATTAAAAGCATTGCAAATGAGTTTAAGCAAAAACATAATAGCATAATATGTCGGGAGCTATTGGGACTGGCAGAAAA
>CAZVHD010000126.1:0-5384 GCA_964626765.1 uncultured Christensenella sp. | reverse complement strand
ACAATTTGTTTCCCTGCATTTGAGCTTTATAACCAACACCATGGATTACAAGGTTTTTGGAAAATCCTTTTTCCACTCCTTCAACCATATTTGCTATTAACGCTCTGTAAAGACCATGGGCTGCCTTGTTTTCTTTTTTTTCATTTTTACGGCTGACCTGTATCTCTTCTTTGGTGATTGTCAATTCTATATTAGGATTTTTAATTTCCTGTGAAAGAGTACCAAGAGGTCCTGTTACAACAATTTTATCTCCGGTCTTTTCAACTTTTATCTTATCTGACAATGACACCGGTAATTTACCTATTCTTGACATTGTTACCTCCTACCATACATAGGCGAGTACTTCGCCGCCTGTACCCTGTTTACGGGCTTGCTTATCTGTCATTATGCCTTTAGATGTGGAAATAACCGCAATTCCCAAGCCATTAAGCACTTTGGGCAGTTCATTGCATTTAGCATAAACTCTCAAACCGGGTTTTGAAATCTTCTTAATTCCGGTAATAACTTTTTGGTTGTTGGGGGCATATTTGAGCTCTATGACGATGTTATCATAAAGTCTTCTCTTTGCCTGGCGATTGACCACTTTTCTGTCTATGCTGCTTCTGGGCTGATTTGGGTCAAACCTCTTTTCTTTGTTTTCAGCTGCAATAACATCTTCTTTTGTTAATAAAGTAGCGCTTTTTATATATCCTTCATCTACCAAAATCTTTGCTATTTCCATCTTTTCTTTTGATGCAGGGATATCCACACTCTCATATCTTGCGCTAAGTCCGTTTCTTATGCGAGTGAGCATATCTGCAATCGGGTCTGTTATAGCCATATTTTACCTCCGTCTACCAACTTGCTTTTCTAACGCCAGGAATTTGACCTTTATAGGCCAGTTCCCTAAAGCATATTCTGCAAATACCGTATTTTCTCAAAACTGCATGCGGTCTTCCACAGATAGAGCATCTTGTATATCTTCTTGTGGAAAACTTTTGCCTTCTTTGCTGCTTATTAATCATTGCTTTTTTTGCCATTTACCAATTAACCTCCTACTTGCTGAAAGGCATTCCGAGCTGTGTTAAGAGCTCCTTTGCCTCCTCGTCCGTACCTGCTGTGGTTACTATACAAACATCAAAGCCTCTTACTTTCTCAATTTGGTCATAGGAAATCTCAGGGAATACAAGTTGTTCTTTTATTCCAAGAGCAAAATTTCCTCTTCCGTCAAAAGCTTTGGGGCTTACTCCTCTGAAGTCTCTCACACGGGGCAAAGCGATGGATATTATCTTATCAAGAAAATCCCACATTCTGGTTCCTCTTATGGTGACCTTTGCTCCCACTTTCATATTTTCTCTGACCTTGAAATTTGCCACTGACTTTTTGGCTTTGGTTATTACTGCTTTTTGTCCTGCAATAGTCTCAAGCTCTTTAACCGCATTTTGCATGCTCTTTTCATTTTCCTTAACATCTCCCAACCGCATATTGAGTATAATCTTTTCTACTGTGGGCACTTCCATAATATTTTTATATTTGAAAGTTTTCTTAAGAGCGGGGATTATTTCCTCTTTATATCTGGTCTTGAGTCTGCTTTGATATTTTTCGGCTGCCTGAGCCTTTTCACTTACTTTCGCCATAGGTTAACCTCCTCTCTTATTTCTTGTCCTTGTCGGACTTATCTTCGCCTTTCTTGGCTGCGGTTGTCTTTTTTGCTGTTTGTGTTTTATTTGCAGAGGGCGCTGGCTTCTTTGCTGTTGTTGAGCCTTCAGCTTTTTTTGCCGCCGGCTTTTTCTCAGTTTTCTTAGCTGTCGGTTTCTCTTCAGCTTTTTTCGCTTCGGGCTTTTGCTCAGCCTTTTTCGCTACCGGCTTTTCCTCGGCTTTTTTTGCTTGGGGTTTTTTCTCAGTTGATTTATCTTCGGTTTTCTTTGTTGTCTTTGTTGCAGTCGCTTCAACCTTGGGTTTTGACTTAACCTCTTCCTTCTTTACTTCAGGCTTATCTGCTTTAACTTCCTCTGCCTTTGCGTCTACTGCCTTTTTGCTTCTCTTTCTTACCGTTGCAGCTGCGGTTTTCTTTTCCTCAACTTTCTTGGTTTTCAAAATCTCGCCACACTTTATGCATACTCTTTCTTTCTTTCCATCAACTATTTTGTGACCAATTCTTGTTGGTTTGTCGCATGCCGAACATATGGGCATAAGGTTGGAAACCGATATAACAGCGGGAAAATCTATGACACCGCTTCTATCTGAGGCCTTCCTAGCTTTTACAGCTTTTTTCCTTGGGGTAATGCCCTTTCCCTCTATCATAGCAATCTGCTTTTTGGAATCAACCGCCATAACTCTAGCAGTCTTTCCCTTGTCTTTTCCTGCGATTACCATAACATAATCTTCTTTTTTTATACTCACTTTAGCCATTTCTTCCTCCTAAAGTACTTCCGGAGCAAGAGATATAATTCTCATATAGTCTTTTTCTCTAAGCTCTCTTGCTATCGGTCCAAAAATACGGGTGCCTCGGGGCTGTTTTTGATTGTCAATAATAACTGCTGCGTTATCGTCAAACCTGATGTGGGAGCCGTCTTTTCTCATTATTCCCTTACTTGTTCTTACGATTACAGCTTTTACTATTTCTCCTTTTTTGACTGTGGCGTGAGGTGTGGCAGTTTTTACGCTTGCCACAATAACATCACCTATATTCCCGCTTCTTACGAAGGAACCGCCCAGCACTTTTATGCACATTATTTCCTTGGCGCCTGAGTTGTCGGCTACCTTTAGTCTTGTTTGTGGTTGTACCATTCTTCGCTCCTCCTACTTAGCCTTTTCTATAATTTTGACAAGTCTGAAGCACTTATCCTTAGAAAGAGGTCTGGTCTCGGCAATTTCTACATAGTCGCCGATACCGCATTCATTCTTTTCGTCATGCGCTTTGAACTTTTTGGTTGTCTTTATATATTTCTTATAAAGAGGATGCTTGAACTTCCTGACAACTTCCACAACTATGGTTTTATCCATTTTGTCGCTTACCACTGTTCCCAATCTAGTCTTTCTTAAATTCCTTTCCATTATCCCATCCTCCTATTACTTGGAGCTCTTTTTAGCTTTTGAGACCTTTTTTTCAGGCTCAAAACTAATACCGAGTTCTCTTTGTCTAAGAATTGTTTTAACTCTTGCTATATTCTTTTTACAATCCACCATAGTCATATTGTTTGTCAATTGATTAGTGGCATGCTTAAAGCGAAGATTGAAAAGCTCTGCTTTGAGCTCTGTTAACTTATCCTGAAGCTCTTTTGTACTCATTTCAAAAAACTTTATTGCTTTCATTTAGACCTCCCCGCCCTCTGCTTCATAATCTGATTTCTTTGCAAATCTGCACTTAACGGGCAATTTATGAGCCGCAAGTCTTAAGGCGTTTCTTGCAACTTCTTCGCTGACTCCGGCCGCCTCAAAAAGCACTCTGTCAGGCTTAACTACGGCTACCCAGTATTCTGGAGCGCCTTTACCGCTTCCCATACGGGTTTCGGCTGGTTTTTGTGTTATGGGTTTGTGAGGAAATATATTCATCCAAACCTTTCCGCCTCTTTTCATATGTCTTGTCATAGCTACACGGGCGGCTTCTATTTGATTAGAGGTTATCCATCCGGATTCTAAAGATACAAGAGCGTATTCACCATAGGTTATTTTGTTGCCTTTGGTTGCTCTGCCTTTCATTCTGCCTCTATGTTGTTTTCTTCTTTTAACTCTTTTAGGCATTAACATCTTAGTCATTACCTCCTTTTCCTGCTTTGGTGAACACCTCACCCTTATAGATCCAAACCTTAACGCCTATCATACCATATGTGGTATCGGCTTCGGCAAAGCCATAATCAATGTTTGCTCTTAAGGTTTGAAGAGGAATTGAACCTTCATGATAAAATTCAGTTCTGGCAATTTCCGCGCCGTCAAGCCTTCCGCTTACCATTGTCTTAATGCCCTTGGCTCCGCCTCTTATGGACCTTTGCATAGCCTGTTTCATAGCTCTTCTAAACTGAACTCTTTTTTCCAATTGAGCGGCTATTGATTCAGCTACAAGCTGCGCCTCAATGTCCACTTTCTTGACTTCGAGTATATTTACATTCACTGATTTATCTTTACTGATTTTTTCTATGTCTTTTTTGATAAGGGGAATTCCTGCAGCTTGTTTTCCTATTGCTACGCCCGGTCTTCCACAATACATATTTACCGTTACGCTATTTGCGGCTCTTTCTATTGTAATCTTGGATATAGCCGCAGCATAATACTTTTTCTTTAGTAAAGTCCTTATTTGGTGGTCTTGCTTGATATTTTTGGAAAACCCTTTCTTATCTGCATACCATTGTGAATCCCAACCTTTGATTATTCCTACTCTTAAACCATGTGGATTAACTTTTTGACCCATTTTATCCTCCTACTGCCTTTCGTCCAAGATAATTGTTATGCTGCTTGTTCTTTTCAATATTCTTCCGGCTCTTCCATGAGCTTTTGGAATAAATCTCTTGAGTGTGGCGCCCTGGTCGGCAAAACACTCGGCAACAAATAAATCATCCTTGTTCATTTCAAGATTGTTTTCTGCGTTTGCGCCTGCTGATTTCAATACTTTGAAAATCGGCAGTGAAGAAGACTTGTTGAGGTTTTTCAATATAGCTTCCGCCTCTATATAACTTTTGCCACGGATTAAGTCAAGCACCGCTCTGACCTTAAAAGGTGAAATACGAATGTATTTTGCCTTTGCCATAGGTCTTTTATCGGCATTTTCCTTTCTTAATTTAGCTTTTTCCCTTATTCTGGTCGCCATCTATTGATTACCTCCTATTTCTTACCGGTCGTCTTGCTGCCGGCATGTCCTCTGAAAGTTCTTGTCGGGGCAAATTCACCCAGTTTCAAACCAACCATATCTTCTGTTATATATACTGGAACATGCTTTCTTCCGTCATGAACCGCTATTGTGTATCCCACAAAATCAGGGAAGATGGTTGATGCTCTTGACCATGTCTTCACGGGTTTCTTTTGTCCTGATTCATTGAGGGCTATTATTTTTTTCTTAAGGCTCTCATGTGCATAGGGCCCTTTCTTTATTGACCTGCTCATTAGCTATGTTCCTCCTAATTAATTCTCTTTATGATTAGTTTATTGCTTGTTTTTTTCTTTTTCCTTGTTTTATAACCTATAGCAGGTTTTCCCCATGGTGTAAGAGGTGAGGGCATTCCAACAGGACTTTTTCCTTCACCGCCACCGTGTGGATGGTCGCATGGATTCATAACAACACCTCTGACAGTCGGCTTAATACCCATATGTCTTTTTCTTCCTGCTTTGCCTATGCTGATTATTTCGTGTTCTATATTTCCTACCTGTCCGATAGTCGCCTTGCTGGACAAGGGAACAAATCTCATTTCGCC
>CAZVHD010000125.1:1563-5390 GCA_964626765.1 uncultured Christensenella sp. | reverse complement strand
ATCGTTATTGGCCGTTCCTTCGCCTGTTATTCTTCTTACAACATCTATCTTTTTATTTCCTATGAAATCCAAGTTTATCTCAGCATAAACATTTTGATTTCTGCCAATAAGCACGCAAGGCGAATTTTGCCATAGCATAAAACAGTCGTCATCAAATTCGTCGATTATATGTTCTTCAATGGCATGGTTTAAGAAAGGGTCTGTGTTTTTATTGTTTATAATTATCATGCAGTTATTATGACAAAAAAACTTTTCTTTGTCGATAATGAAGAGCTTCTTTTGATTATGTTGTTGATAATGCAACCGTAAATATCATGCGATATTGACAATATAATAGTAATAATGTAATATTAAACTTGAGATAATGTTGAAAAAAGGATAAAAAGTTCATAAAAAGTAAAAAGAAAATAGTAGGAGAGAAGAAATATGGAAACCGCCAAAATATTAAACAGCAATGAGGATAAGGACACTATTAAAGTACTGCCAAAAAAGGAAAAAAAGCTCAAGGTAACAAAAATACAAAGAACATGCGTGCACGACGGACCGGGTATTCGCACGACTATTTTCTTTAAGGGATGTCACCTTAGGTGTTTATGGTGCCAAAATCCGGAGTCATTATCGTTTGATAGTGGAGAGGGTGACAAGGAATATACAATTGAAGAAATTGTGGACGAAGTAAAAAGAGACAAGAACTATTATTTTTCTACAAAAGGCGGAGTTACCTTAAGCGGAGGAGAACCTCTTTTGCAAGATAGCTCAACTTTAGTTAGGTTATTAAAAATTCTAAAAAAAGAAAAAATTAATATAGCAGTAGAAACAACTTTGCATGTTCCCTGGCAAAACATTGAAAGTGTTTTGGACTATGTAGACCTTTTTTTGGTGGACTTCAAAGTGATTGGCGATGACAAACTACATAAAGAACTTACTAAACAAGACAGCAAATTAATCCACAAAAATTTGAAAAAGCTTTTGGAGCTTAATCCTAACATCAAATACAGAATGGTTATGGTTCCGGGGCATAACGACAGTGAAACAAACATTAAAAATGCGGCAGATTATCTTAAAAAAATTGGCGTCAAAGAAATTGAATTATTGAAGTATCATAATATGTATGAAAACAAGGCAAAAAAACTTGGCTTAGATATTCAATATCTGAACATTACGCCCGAGCAAAGCAAGAAATCGCTTAATAATGGTATAACGCTTTTTAAGAAATATGGAATTGAAGCCACCAATACCGAGCTCCAGCCACAACCGCCCAAAGCAGAGTTTACAAAAAGAGTCATGGATATTCAAAATGACATTAGAGAGGCGGGAAGGGCTTTATGTATGGAAGTGTCCAACCTCAAAACCGACTATTACAAGAAAAACGGATTTGACAAACCTACCCCCATACATCGAGCTGAAAGATTAAAGTATGTTTTGAATAACAAAAAAGCTATAATTTACCCACAAGAGCTTCTTGTTGGAAATTTCACATCAAAAAGAGTTGCAGGGCAAGTATGGGAAGAACAATACGGAGCATTGGATATATCTTTCCTTTATAAAATAAACAGACAAAAGCCAGTGTCTTTTGAGTGTTCCAGAAAGGAAAGAAGAGATTTTTATTTTAAGATATTTCCTTTTTGGCTCAAGCGAAGCATATTGGGAAAAGTCAATAAAAAGTTGAGTGATTTTATTAAAGTTATGGCAAGGTCATCTGAGATGGTGGCGGGCTTCAATAATAATATGGCTGCGATAGCCCACTATGTCGTGAATTTTGAAAGACTGTTGAAACTTGGAACCACCGGTATGATAAAAGAAATTGAACAGATAAAAAAACAAAAGCCTGAGAACAATCAGGACTTTTATGACGGTTGCATAATAGCCCTTCAAGGTCTTGAGGAATTCGGAATTAAGTACGCCGAACATCTTGATAAGATAAAAGATGAAGAAAAAGACCCCGAAAGAAAAAAAGAACTTGAAAAGATGTCGGCCATTTGCAAAAATGTTCCCAAATATCCGGCAGAAAGCTTTCATGAGGCTTTACAAAGTATGTTGTTTTTACAAATTTCTCTTTGCATTGAGGCATATGAAAATGCGGTGTCTTTTGGAAGAATGGACCAGTATCTTTATCCTTATTACAAAAAAGACCTTGAAGAAGGTAAGATAACTTATGACGAGGCAAAGGAGCTAATTTGTCTATTGATATTAAAAATGGATGAGATTATTTTGGTAAACGATGGAGATTCTTATCTTAATGTAAGCAAACTTTTTGAGACCTTATCGGTAGACCAGGCGGTTACATTTGGTGGTTTGGGAAAAGACGGTTTGGACGCCACCAATGATTTGACATATATGCTTATAGACGCGTGCGAACTTCAGCCTCTTGCAATTAATATGACTGCAAGAATACATAAGGACAGCCCAAAAAAATATCTTCGAAGGCTTGCGGAGATTTATGTTAACGGATGTCCAATGCCCGAACTTTTCAGTGATGATATCTATATTGAATCTCTTATGAGACATTATGACACTACTATTGAAGATGCTCGCAACTATTCAATAGTAGGTTGTGTGGAGCCTGTGGCGTCCGATGACCATTTCGGCAATACGGACTGCGCCAATATGAATTTAGCTTTACCTTTATTGCAGGCTTTGAAAGGCCACGAACATGACCTTTGGAACTATGGAAAAAGAGAACAGTTTGAAAAGATTATGGGCAAATTTATTGAGCATGTCTTAAAAGACCCGGGCAAGAACGCATTTCAAAAGTTTTTATTGAAAATTCATTATTGGGTGCTGAAACAAATTGACAAAAGAAAGGGTATGTTCAAATACAATCCCCCAAAAGATATGGATGAGCTTTTGGAGAGATTCCAAACAAGACTCAATCATTTGGGCAACTCTATACTAAAAGACCACCAAGCCATAGAAAAAGTTTTGAGAGAAGACTTCACCACACCTCTAGCGTCGTCTCTTTATAAAGGATGTATGGAAACAGGTCTGGATGTTTATGAAGGCGGTACGAAGTTTAATACTAGCGGTATCCAAGCAGTTGGCGTTACCGATGTTGCGGATAGCTTGTTTGCGTTGAACGAAGTTGTATTCAAGAAAAAACAATATACGCTTATGGAAGTCATTGAAGCCATTGATGCTGACTTTGAGGGCGAAAAAAATCAAGAGATTAGAAAAGCTCTTAAAGAAGTTCCCAAATATGGGGACGACTCCTCTTTAGAGGCCTCAGAATGGGTGAATAAAGTCTTGCACATATACAACAAAACTTTAGACCAGGTTCCCAATCCTCCGAGAAATGGGTTCTATACCGCAGGTTATTATGCCCTTAATACAAATGACAGATACGGCAAAAAGACACCGGCTTTACCGTCTGGCAGAAAAAAGGGAGTTCCCCTTGCCAATAGCGTGATTCCTCACTATGAGATGGAACAAGACGACTTATTGTCAGCTTTGAACGCTATCTCAAAAGTTAACTTTACTGATTACGCTGTTAACGGAACAACGGTTACTTTTACTATAGATTCTGCGCTTTTTCCAGGAAAAGAAGGCGTAGACAATCTATCTAATATATTCAAGACATTCCTGACTACCGGCGGAATGCAATTGCAACCAAATATAATAAACAAGGATTTATTGATAGAAGCCTACAACAATCCCGAAAAGCATAAATATCTTATGGTCAGAGTTGCAGGATACTGCGCCTATTTTCAGGAGCTTTCAGACGAGCTTAAAAAGATAATAATCAATAGAACATGTTATTCATAAAAATAGCATCATAATTAGTTAACACCTCTAATTAATTATAAAGCTAAAATCTACTATTAGGTTTC
>CAZVHD010000125.1:0-1463 GCA_964626765.1 uncultured Christensenella sp. | reverse complement strand
CCATAATTAGTTATTTAAGTAAAGGCTAAAAAGTTCAAAATGGTCAATATGCTTAATCAGTAAGATTAAATAATTAGTTAACACCTTTAATTAATTAGAAATAGTTATCACTTTGATTTAAGTAAAGGCTAATAGTATTGGTTAACATA
Source organism: uncultured Christensenella sp. (assembly GCA_964626765.1). Classification (GTDB taxonomy): domain Bacteria; phylum Bacillota; class Clostridia; order Christensenellales; family DTU072; genus DTU072. The sequence continues at coordinate 1,314 of CAZVHD010000125.1, read as the reverse complement.
GTTAATTAAAGGCATAAAACTGGTATATCGTTAATAAGAAGTCAAGATTTATCATAATTAGTTAACACCTCTAACTAATTATAAATTAATTATTTCAATTGGTGGGTTTTCCAAGATTGTTCAAATTTTCTTTTTCCCCACCAGTCGGGAATGAGTTCTTTTAGCTTTATTGTCTTCAAGGGGTTTAGCTGTAATAAAATTTCCATTTCAGGGCTGTCTTTATCCAGTTGCATAAGATATTCTCTACATGCTCCGCAAGGCGCCCCTATCGAACCATCTTTCATACCGGCGACAACTTTTTTTATTTTGCTTTCGCCGTTGGTTATCATATTTGAAATGGCGTTTCTTTCCGCGCACATTCCCATAGCGAACGCAGTTTCAATGTTAACGCCATAATATACATACCCTTTATCGGTCTCAATTGCGGCGGACACCCCGCCAGCTTCTATAAAAGGAGATATCATTCGTTTATCTATTAATTTCTTTGCTTCATTATATAGTTCTTTGTATGTCATAATTTCACCCGATTTTTATTTATATAATTATTATATCAATATAGAACTATAATTATTTTTCCTTTAATGTAAACTTATAATAAGCGTTATCCTTATACCAAAGAGGAAAGTTAGTGCCCCATACATTATTGTATAGATTAAAGGAAAATCCGTCTTTTATATCCTCATAAATATTGTCGAACCTAAGAATTTTCCCCTTGCCCAAGGCGACAAGCGAGCAATGATGGTTTTGTAAAGTATAATTCTTATTATTTACCGAGAAATCCATTCTTTCAACAGCTGATAAATTGCGGTTTCCGTTATACGCCACATCATATGGGTCAACGGCGTTGTCTAACTTTATATAACGCAAGCTGTTTTTATCAATGTTTATATTAAAATGACAAAAAACAGCTTGAGGAAGTCTTGAAAACTCTCTATCGGTAAGTATAACTTCCACAGTAATTGAATTTTGCAAGTTATTTAGAGTGTACACAACATCGGCATATTTATATATGCCTGTATGCTTTGAGATGTCATTTGATATATTAAGTCGGGCGAGAATTTTACAACTATCCTTTTCTTTTTTGACAAACATACTTTCCGCAGTATAATTAAAATCTCCTTCGGGGTATTTGCCCTGACAATGTTCAAGCATTGGTCTTGCAAAATCGGGTACAACCCATATTTTATGGGCTTTTACATTTCTGGAATAGTTTTTTAACCAGAAGTTATAATCTTTTACTCCATAAGATATAAAAGTTATTTTATTTTTTTCATTGTTTTTTATTAGCGTATTGTTTTTTATTATTAAATCTTT
>CAZVHD010000124.1:0-5393 GCA_964626765.1 uncultured Christensenella sp. | reverse complement strand
ATAAATACCAAGTAAAATATCATCTTCGCCTTTATCTTTCAGGTCATTTAGGTTTTCAGCAGTAATAACTTCGTTAAAGTACATAGTAATGTTTTCTTCAACCCCATCGTCCACAAGAGTTATCGTATAGCTTCTGGGGTTATAAACAGCTGTAAATACTCTCTCTTCAGTAATATTTTCCAAAGAACCGCCTTCCCAATGGTCAAACATGTATCCAGGTTTTGTTGCTGGAGTAGGAGGCGATACGTCGTCGCCATGATTGACCTCAGCGTAATCAACATTGTTATGGGAAATAAATTCAACTGTATAACTGAATATGGAAGCATCTGCAGTGACTGTGAGTTCACTTTTAATATTATCTATTTCTTTATCCCATCCATGAAAATTATAGCCCATGGAATAAAGGGTGTCTATGGCATCGGTTGCTTCGGTAGCGGCAGAACCGTGTCTGACACTTTCCTCATCCAATAATATGGTGTTTGAATTGTTATCTATAAATTGGTAAGTTACTTTATGGCGTAAATAGTCTACTTTCATAGTAATGGTTATGTTTTGAGTAACTGTGAGCTCTTCAATATTTAGCTCACTGTTTCCATAATACCAGTAGTAGTCTTCAACTTCCTCTGGCTTATCATAGGACACTATTTCATGAATCTTGTCTCCATGAGAAACCTCCACTGAACCTATTATGTTATCCTTGTAGTCTGTGAAAGTTACTGTATGTTCAATTATGTTTTCTTTATAATTGGCGTAAACGTCAATTGATTGCTGAACGGAGTCTAAATCAACTTTTTCATTTGAGTTATCTCTTACCCAACCATCAGCTATATACCCTTCGCGTACAGGATGGGGTGGTGGAGATTCTATTTCCCCGCCTTTTTCCGTGACTAGAGTATCTATAACATTTCCATGATAATCTTTAAATGTTACGTTCACAAGCTCGGCATCATCATCAAACAATTTAACGGTAAAAGTCGTTGTTTTTTGTTGGTATCTCAAAGTTATGTCCTGTGTTCCGCCTTGAGTAAGTCTGGTTCTTGATTCCGTAGTAAGCATTACGGGCGTTGCATTCATGGTGCTTTTTTTGCCCTCAGAATCTATTGTTTCCAATGTTACTTCTGTGATATCAAACTCGCTTACTTTCTTATCCTGCGGTATAGATTCCTCTATTACACTTATGGACGAGACATCACTTTGTCCGTCGCATGCGGTAAAAGTGAGCAGGGACAGGGAAACAAGGATAACCAGAACCAACAAAAGTGAATACTTTGATGTCCTTCCCTGTGTTGAATGATTTTTCATTATGGACCTCCGCTTCTTGCCAATATTTAACCAATTTGTCTGTACTTCTAAATCACAAATATAGATATATCAAATATAACATATGCATAAAGAAAAATCAAGAGCAAATTATTCTTTTAAGTTAAATTTAATAAATCTAATAATAATATAAATAGTATTATATATATTCTGAAATGCGAAAAGTTTGCAATTTAACTAAAATGATAGTATACTTATATAAAAATTTCAATTTCGGAGTACCTAACCAATGAATATTAAAGACTTGTTCAACAAAAAAAAGGCAGTTATAAGCTTTGAGATTTTTCCACCCAAGCTCACAAGTCCCATAGAAAAAATATATGAAACTCTTCATTCATTGCGTGGACTTATGCCTGATTACATAAGCATAACCTACGGAGCGGGCGGAACAGTTAAAAGCAACCGTACAGTTGAACTTGCAAGTCTTGTCAAAAACAAATATGACATTGAACCGCTTGCTCATCTGACCTCCATACACGCTAATAAGAAAGATATCCATGACATATTAAATGAATTAAAAGAAAAGAACATAAAAAACATTCTGGCTTTACGAGGAGATGTCAAAGAGGGATATCCCCTTTCAAAAGATTTTCAATATGCAAGCGATTTGATTGAATTCATATCAGAGATTGGAGGATTTAATATTTCGGCAGCATGCTATCCCGAAGGACACTTTGAAAGCGCAAATCTGGACAAAGATTTGGATAAGCTCAAAATAAAAGTTGACAAGGGTGTCACCCACCTCAATTCCCAGTTGTTTTTTGATAATGACGATTTTTATAACTTTTTGGAAAAAACCAGAAAAAAAGGAATAAAAGTTCCAATTCAAGCTGGTATAATGCCGATTATAAAGAAAAAACAAATAGAAAGAATGGTATCTTTATCAGGCGTAAAACTACCCACAAAATTTACTAAACTCATAGCCAAGTACGGCAACAATGACGACGCTATGAGAGCCGCCGGGGTTGCATACGCCACAGAACAAATCATAGACCTTCTCGCTAACGATGTTCAAGGAATACACCTGTACATAATGAATAACGCCTCTCTAGCTAAAGATATAACAAAAAATATATCGTCTGTTTTGGAAGGTATAAACCGTGAATAAGAAAAATATTGTTTTGACAAAAGATAAGGTTTTGCAGTTTTTGAACCATAAGAAAAATCAAGATATAGGCTGTTTTGATTCTATAATAGAGGAATGTATTGAAAAAATAGAAATTATGAGCCAACCAAAATTTATATCGGACAAGCAAGAAATAGTTTTGGTATCGGACAATGAAGTCATCCTAAAGAATGGAATCACCCTCAAAGGAAATGCCATAAAAAAGCTCCTTGAAGACTGCGTTTTTGCAATAATAACCGTCGCCACAATCGGATATGAAGCGGATAAGAGGGTTATGGCTTTACAAAAGATATCTCCCTCCAAAGCCCTTGTAATGAATGCTGCGGCGTCTGCAATGGTGGAAACATTAACAGATACCCTTCACAAGGAAATCATAAAAGAATACGGACAAAAATATGTGAGCGCAAGATTTAGTCCTGGATACAAAGATTTGCCACTAAAAACGAATAAGGATATAGTTGATAAATACAACCTTACAAAGAAATTTGGCATACTTATAAATGACAGTTATCTTATGAGTCCGTCAAAGACCATAACCGCTATTACGGGAATAAAGAGGTGAGTAAATGGATATAAAAAAACTCCTGAATGAAAAAGTAATCATATTAGATGGGGCAATGGGCACAATGATACCCGAAAATTTGGCGCAATCGGTCAAAACGCTGGAAATTCTTAATATAACTCATCCCGAGGTCATTGAAACCATTCATAAAAAGTATATACAAGCAGGCTCGCAGATTATCTACACCAATACCCTAGGAGCAAATCCAAAGAAACTTCCTCATGAATATGATGTAGATAAAGTAATAACCGCAGCGGTTAAAATAGCCAAAAAGGCGACAAAAGACACAAACTGTCTTATTGCTTTAGATATTGGCTCTATCGGGGAATTAATGGAGCCCTTAGGCAAACTGACCTTTGATGACGCTTATGATATATTTGCCCAACAGGTTCTATGCGGCGTGAAAAATAATGTTGATATTATCGTCTTTGAAACAATATCCGACCTTTACGAAATGAAAGCCGCTGTTCTTGCAGCAAAAGAAAATAGCAATCTTCCAATAATTGCCACAATGACTTTTGAAAAAGATACCTTAAGAACCTTTATGGGCTGCGATATTAAATCCATGGCTTATACGCTCGAAGGACTCGGCGTAGACGCTATGGGTATTAACTGTCATTTCCTCCTGACAAACTACTTTCTTTGGTTGAAGAGCTTTTAGCTCATACCACTCTACCTGTTGTTGTCAAAGTAAATGCAGGTCTTCCTGATGTGAATAAAGGTTTCACTCATGAAATAGATAAATTTATAAACTGTTATGAAAAGTTTATAAAGCTCGGCGTTAGTATCGTGGGGGGCTGTTGTGGCACAACAGAGCAGTATATAAAAAAACTCTCCAAGCATAGCGGAGAAAAAAGGCTCATAAGAGAAATAATTTTGCCCTCGGCAGTTTGTACGCCTTCCAAATTTGTGGAGATAAATAAAGTCACCATTGTAGGCGAAAGACTAAATCCTACCGGCAAAAAATCCATGAAAGAGGCCTTAGTTAACAACCAAACAGATTATATCATAAATCAAGCTACACAACAGATTAACGCGGGCGCTGATATCTTGGATATAAACTGCGGATTGCCTCAGATTGACGAAAAGACTGTTATGACAGAAACAATAAGACTTTTGCAATCAATAACTGATATTCCCCTGCAAATAGATTCCACAAAACCCGAGGTTATTGAATCAGCTCTTCGCTATTATAATGGAAAAGCCATAGTTAACAGCGTAAACGGAGATGACAAAACGCTCGACAGCATACTCCCCTTAGTAAAAAAATACGGGGCGGCTGTAATAGGTCTTACCTTAGATAAAAATGGGATACCAACAACAAAAGAGCAAAGAATAAGAATTGCAGAAAAAATTATAAAAAAAGCAAAAGAGTATTCCATACCTCAAAAAGATATATTCATAGACCCCCTTACTTTGACAGTTAGCGCCGAACAAAAGCAGGCAAAAATAACTTTGGAAACAATAAGGTATATAAGTAATGTCATGGGATATAAAACCGTTTTGGGTATCTCAAACATCTCTTTCGGTTTGCCAAACAGAGATTTAATAAATTCTTCATTTTTGTTGTGCGCTTTAAATGAAGGTCTTATTTTGCCTATAATAAATCCCAACAATAAAAATAATATGGATATGATAAGAGCTTATAATGTTCTTCATGGTTTTGACGAACATTGTACTGAGTTCATATCAATTTATGGGGGTGAAGTTCAAGATAACATTAAAGATAACGACAAAAAAACCAAACCAAAAGATATAGAATTTTGCATTATGAACGGAATGAAACAAGAATGCAAAGAAGAGACCAAGAGCCTTTTAGAAAATATGCCACCTCTTGAAGTAATTAATAAACATCTTATACCGGCTTTGGATAAGGTAGGCATATTATATGAAAAGGGAAAACTATTCCTTCCGCAACTCATAATGTGCGCAGAAACAGCTAAATTTGGATTCGATGAGGTAAAGCGCGCCTTAAAAGGTAATAAAGTTAAGAGCAGCAAAAAAGATATACTTATTGCCACTGTTAGAGGAGATATCCATGATATTGGAAAAAACATAGTCAAAGTAGTTTTGGAAAACTATGGTTACAATATTATTGATATAGGAAAGAATGTAGATGAAAAAACTATTATTGATAAGATAAAAGAAATATCGGAATATAAACAGTAGAAGGTTACGAATGAGAAAGCCAGGCATTAAAATGTTTGGCTTTTTTATTTTTGGTATGCCCTGCGGGTTTTAGCATCTCTAAGAATAGCATCTAGCCCCCGATGGCGCAAGCTTGTCCAAATGAGATAATGCCGCTGGCGCGACGCTTTCAGCTCGTGCCATACGAGTAAAAGAAATATAAGCTGAACAGAAGTGTTCGGCTTTTTTTATGCCTTA
>CAZVHD010000123.1:0-5410 GCA_964626765.1 uncultured Christensenella sp. | reverse complement strand
TGCATCCTATAATGGATGCTTTTTTTAACTCCAATAGCTTTGGTTTTTTATTTATAAAACGCCCGTACCAATAGTGAAAGTGACAACTTGATATATTAAAAGTGTGTTAAAAATTCAATTATCTCAAAAACTAAATAAAAGGCAAAAACAGAGGAAATAGTGACAAAAATTGAGATAAAGAATTTGGTAAAGAAATATGATTGTGGAAATCAAACTGTATTTGCTCTTGACAGAGTGTCTTTCAATTGTGACAAGGGTGAGATAGTGGCTATACTGGGCCCTTCGGGGTCAGGGAAATCCACGCTTATGAACATTATAGGCGGAATAGATATAGCCGATAGTGGCAGCGTTGTGGTTTTTGAAGATGATATCAGCGCATTAAGAGGCAATGAGTTGACCATGTACAGAAGGCATAATATAGGATATATATTTCAGTTTTACAACCTAATACCCAATCTTACAATAAGGGAAAATGTGGAAGCTGTTAAAGAAATAGCCAAAGAACCTTTGGATATTGACGAGCTTTTGGAACTTTTGGGGATAGCCGAACTAAAATTTAGGTATCCCGAAGAGCTTTCCGGAGGTCAGCAGCAAAGAGCGGCAATCGCTAGGGCTCTTGTGAAAAAGCCCAAAGTACTTCTTTGTGACGAGCCCACAGGAGCATTGGATTATAAATCAAGTATTGAAGTTTTGAAAACTATAAAAAGTCTAAATGAGAATTTCAAAACGACGGTGCTTATTGTGACCCATAACAACTCAATTAGTAAGATGTGCCACAGAATAATAAAGCTATCTAGCGGAAAGATAGTCTCGGATAAAGTTAACTCAAATATTGAACAGGCGGCAAGTGTAGAATGGTAAAAGCCTTAAATAAAAGACAAAAGAAAATGTTTTTGTCCCAGAAGAGTTTTTATATAGGTTTTTCTTTGCTTATTATACTGTCAGTAGGCTTGTTTTTAGGATTTTCAATTGCCTCATTAAGCATAAAAACAAGCGTGGAAAAAGACAGAATTATCAATAAACTTGAAGATGCGTGGTTTGATTACAGCTATAATCTTAACAAGGAGGATATAGCGTATTATGAGGAAAAATATGATATGCTTTTACAAAAAAGCGTTTATAAAGATGTAGATTATGACAGCGCTGTATTAAGGTTGAGACCGCCTTATGAAAAGATAAACCTATATTCTGTTGTGGATGGAGATGATATCAATAAAAGCGGTGATATTTTAATAGACCGTTTTTTTATGCAGGAACATAAGCTAAAAATCGGTGATAATGTAAATATAAATGAAAACGACTATAAAATTGTGGGCATAGTATCCAGTCCTGACTATCTTGATATCTTAAGAAACAATATGGATTATATTTCAAATGGCAATAAGTTTGGAATAGCTGTGGTTTTTGAAGATGATTTTTATTTTGATAAAGATAAGACTAAGTATAATTATGCTATAAAATACAATAAACCTAACAGGCGTAAATTCATAGAGGAGCTTAACGAAAAGGGAGTTATCACAAATTATACCAATGTGGAAAATAATATAAGAATAAAACCCTTTGACGGTGAAATTGTCGCCATGATAAACATCGCCAGAATAGCGCCCCTTTTTATAATTCTTGTGTCAATGCTTATAATGTCAGTGGTTATGGCAAGGCAGCTGAAAAAAGAATATATCTATATAGGCGCGTTAAAAGCTTTAGGGTTTAAGGTTAAGGAGATTCTTGCCCATTATTTAATTTTGCCATTAATAATTGCAACTGTGTCGTCTTTTTTGGGGGTGATTTTGGGCATAGGTCTGTCCAAACCCTTGCTTTATCTGACAAGAAGTGAATACTCTATTCCTAAGGTGAATATGTATTATGACTATGTATCCATGATTATAGCTTTCCTTTTGCCGATATTGCTTATGGTATCAACTGCCTATTTTTCGGTAATAAAGGCGGTCAAAACCAATACAGTTTGCTTGCTCAAGGGCGGAGCAAGCTCAAAAAGAAAAAAGTTCACGCTGTTAAAAATTGCTCCCCAAAAAAGATTTTCATTCAAAGTTCGATATAAGCTTAAAGAAATACTCAAAAATGTTACGCGCAGCCTTTTGATGGTTTTAGGTATAACTGTTGCGGGGTCTTTTATGCTTTCGGGTTTTATAATTAATCATTCCATTGACAAGCTTTTCAAAGAAAGTTTTGACAATATCTTCACCTATGAGTATCAATATATTCTTAAGACGCCAATGTATGGTGATTTGGAACATGGTGAAACGCAAACGCTAAAAGAATTGGTCTATGAAAATGATACAAGAAGCTTTAGTGTGGTGTTAAACGGTATAGATAATAATTCCCAATTTGTAAATATAAAAAACCTTGATAATAAACCAATAGATTTTGATAAAACAGGCGTGGTTTTTACAAAAAGCGTAGCTAAAAAACTCAAGCTAAAAAAGGGAGACGAGGTCGTTTTAAGGGATTTGAACAGATTAAAAGATTATATTGTTTGCGTAGATGAAATAGCCAATCTTAACGCTACTAATTTTGTTTATATGTCAAGAGAAAGTCTTAATGAGATGCTAGGATATCCTCCGGAAATCTATACGAGTATATTGACAGACAGAGAAATTGAAATGGACGATAATTTAATATATACAAAACATCTAGTCAGCCAAAACAAAGAAAATTTGGAGAATTCTATAAGCCTTTTTAAGGATTTGCTTTATTTTTTAACTATAATAGCAGCAATCATTGGCATTGTTGTGGTATATATTGTTGCAATGATGTTGATTGATGAAAATTCAAAGACAATAAGCATGCTAAAGGTTATGGGATATAAGACCAAAGAGATAAACTCAATATTATTAAATAGCTCAACAATATTAGTTTTTTTAGGGTTTATTTTGTCTATACCGTTTGCTGTTCTTGTTATGAATAAATTCTTTCAAGCCATAACCGTAAATATGTTTTTTGTTATTACTTCGTCAATATCTTTTTTACAGGGCGTTATAACAGCTATATTTGTTATGGCAATTTATTATATTTCAATAAGTGTGGCAAGAACAAAAATAGAAAAAATCAATCTTGCTGAGTGTCTAAAAATTATTGAGTAAAAATCAATATATTATGTTATAATATAATAATAATAAATATATATACTTTAGGAGTTTTTTATGATTGAGGTAAAAAATCTTTTTAAGAGCTACGGCGACATAAAAGCTGTTCAAGATATATCATTTTATGTTAAGAGTGGTGAGATATACGCTTTTTTGGGAGAAAATGGAGCCGGCAAAAGTACCACAATTAATATTCTTTGTACAGTTTTGAAAAAGGATAAGGGTGAGATTGTAATAAACAATCAAAACCTTGACAAAAACGAAAATCTAATAAAAAAAGATATAGGCGTGGTCTTTCAGGGCGCTTATTTAGATGATAGACTTACGGTTTTTGAAAACCTAAATGTTAGGTCCATGCTATACGGTTTTTCACCAAATCAGGCAAAAGACAACGTGAATAGGGTGGCGGATATTTTTGATTTAAGACAAATACTTAAAAGAAGGTATTCCGACCTTTCAGGCGGAAAACGAAGGCGCGTGGATATAGCAAGAGCCATGCTTCACGAACCTAAGATTCTTATCCTTGACGAGCCAACAACAGGGCTTGACCCCGCCACAAGAAACAATGTTTGGAAGACAATAAGAAGGTTGAGAAAAGAAAAAGGCATAACCATTTTCTTTTCAACTCACTATATGGAAGAGACCGAGAACGCAGACAAAATATCAATTGTAAAAAAGGGCAAAATAGCGGTAACCGATACGCCCTATATGCTCAAACAAAAGTATTCTTACGATTCATTGAATCTTTATGGAATGACAAAAACAATTACTAAATACCTCAAAGATAATAAATATAAATTCAAAGTGAGAAATGATTACATTGAAGTTAAGCTAGATAACAGTATGATGTCCCTTGATATTCTTAAGGACCTGAAAGAAAATGTAACTAGTTTTGAAGTTAAAAAAGGAAATATGGATACGGTTTTCCTTACGGTAACAGAAAAATATGATTTCAATATAGAGGAGAAAAGATGTATAAAGTAGGCGCTTTGATTTCAAGAAATATAAAAATTTTTTTCAGGGATAGATCCGCAGTATTTTTTTCGTTTTTAGCGGTGCTTATTGTATTCGTATTATATCTACTTTTTATAGGAAACTCAATAACAAGCGGATTGAAAAATTCCTTAGCGGCAAACGGTTTTGAAGTTCAGCATAATCTGGTCAAGCTGTTTTCAGATAGCTGGATGATGGCGGGAATTATGGGCATAGGCTGTGTAACGGTCGCCAATGGTTGCCTTGCAAATTTAGTTAATGATACAGCCCTTGCGAAAAGACGAGATTTTTATGTGACTCCTACAAACAGTGTCATAGTAATTATGAGTTATTTTTTCAGCACAGTTATTATTACATTTGCGATGAATGCCATTATATTTTTTCTTGTATATTTTTATCTTTTAACCGCAGGCATGGCAGCTTTATCTTTTGGGGCGGTTATGGCTATGCTTGGTCTTATATTATTGACCTCAATATCATCCACTATGCTTATGTTATCAATTGCGGTTTTTTTGAAAACCGAGAACGCGCATGGCGCTGTCGTGGCGATAGCCACGGTTGTTACAGGTTTTGCAACAGGCGCTTATATGCCGCTTACTATGTTTCCAAAAGTTTTGCAAAACATATGCTCTTTTGTACCGACAACAAGTTCGGTTGTGCTTATGAGAGATATTATGATGGCCCCCGTTTTGACAGAACTGTCAACTGAATATCCTGCCGAATTTGTCAATAGTTTGTCATCTGAATTTAGCATTGAGCTTGTTATAGGCAACTGGACTGTTCCAAACTGGGCTATGATACTTTACTTGGTTATAAGCTCTTTTATTTTCTTGGGCGTTGTGGCAATTGCTATAAAGAAAAAAAGATTAAGATAAAAAAGATTCTTTTATAAAAAGAAATCCGTCACTTTGTTTGGCGGTTTTTTTATGGGGAAATGTGATAATAGATTGCATATTCATTTGGGGAAAATAAAAAGATAAAATAGAACATATTTGAAAGGTATCAAAATGTAAATTGCTTTACTTTTTAATATAAAAATAGTATTATTTATTAGTTAATTATTTATAAGAAAAAACAAAGGAGAAATTATTTTGGCAGCGATAAAGATATCAAAAGAAATTTGCAAAGGCTGCGGACTGTGTATTACAGCATGCCCAAAGAATATTTTGCGTTTGGAGAAAAAGAGCAACAAAAGCGGATATTTTCCTGTGGAGATATTTAAGCCCGAGGACTGTATAGGTTGCGCTAATTGCGCGGTTATCTGTCCGGATTGTGTTATAAGGGTTGAAAAATAGCTAGTTCCCAGTTTTGCA
>CAZVHD010000122.1:0-5436 GCA_964626765.1 uncultured Christensenella sp. | reverse complement strand
AATTGCAATACCATAAGACAAAAAATCACTATTTATTTACCACATTTATTGGTTTGCCTTCAAGATATGCTTTTACATTATCCACAGCAATTTTCATAAGTCTTTCTCTTGCCTCTTTTGTCGCCCACCCTATGTGGGGTGTGATAACAATATTTTTGGCCTTTAGCAAGGGATTATTCGCCGAAGGTGGCTCAGTGGACAAAACATCGACTCCGGCGCCTCTTATCCTTTCGGAATTCAGCGCCTTTGCAAGGTCGCCTTCATTTATCAGTCCGCCTCTTGCTGCGTTAATGATTATTGCATCCTTTTTCATAAGGCCTATTGTTCTCGCGTTAATCATGCCTTCGTTTTCTTTGGTTAATGGACAGTTGAGAGATATTACATCGCTTTTTTTGAAAAGCTCCTCAAGTCCTACATATTTATAGTCTTCGCCCTGACCTACTTTATCTTTATTGTTGGCAATAACCTTCATTCCAAAAGCATTCGCTACATCTTTTACCCTTTGCCCTATTCTCCCAAAACCTACAATACCCATAGTTTTTCCGGAAAGCTCCATCATTTTGTTTCTATAATAACAAAAATCCTCACATCTAACCCAGTCACCGTTCATTACTGTATTGTGGTGATATCCAACACCCGTAGCGACTTCTATCATCAAACCAAAAACAGTTTGAACCACGCTTTCAGTAGAATAGGCAGGTATATTAGTGACAACTATACCCTTTTTCTTTGCGTAATCACAGTTTACGACATTATATCCCGTTGCCAAAACACCAATATACTTTAATTTTGGAAGGTTATTCATATCTTCTTTATCTATGACAACCTTATTAACGATTATGATGTCAGCATTTTTGGCCCTTTCAACCACTTGTTCTTTTGATGTTCTTTCGTAGATGATAACATTGTCGGTAATTCCCCCGAACAAACCCCAGCTTAAATCTCCGGGATTAAGGCAAAAACCATCCAAAACCACTATTTTAACCATTTGGCCTCCTTATCGATGTCTTCAAGTAAATAATACTATTAAAACAAAGTCAAGTCAATAGGGCAAATGTTTTGCCTACAATAATGAATATTGAACAAAATTTTAATTTTTATACATTTTTTTAGTGATTACTTAAGAAAATTATTGTTTTCATGGTTTTCAAAATTAGAGCTCTAAACAATAAACCCATTTATCTGCAACAGAGCTATGGTCTTGTCCCCTTCGTCGTATACCCTTACCTCGTGCATGCAGTTATGCTTTGTGAAATCAAGTTCTTTGCTTTTGGCAAAGAGCTCCTTACAACCCAACGCAGGTCTCATATATGAAATTGTCGCAGATTGCGTTACAGTGAAATTGTGAAGATAATTTGCTAAGACCGCAAAAGTAAAATCGGCAATTGTATAAATCATGCCCCCCTGAACCATATCCTTAGCGTTCAGATGAGAGTCAGTGATTTTGACCCTACAGAGGGCGTATTCATCATTGACCTCAGCGATTTCAATACCATTTTTTATGATATATCTATCCTTTTGAAAATACTCTTTCAGCTTTTTTACATCTTTCATAATTGTCTTAGACCTTGTATCAATATTCATTACTATTCTTTCTGGGTTTTTCCTCGATATCTATTGGATACTTTCCGCTAAAACACCCCACACAAAAGCCCGAAGGCGTTTCTTCTGATATTTTTTTTAGGTTTTCTATTTCCAAAAAGTCCAAACTATCCGCTCCGATATGACAAGCGATTTCGTCTACTGTCATTTTGTTGGCTATCAAACATTCCGGCGAGTCAATATCCGTTCCAAAATAACATGCATGCTTAAACATCGGCGCAGTTATTCTAATATGTACTTCTTTAACTCCGGCCCCTCTCAGTTCTCTTATAATTTTGGCGCAGGTTGTTCCTCTGACAATTGAATCGTCAACAAGCACTATTCTTTTATCTTTTATGGTAGCTTTCAAGGGATTAAGCTTGAGCCTTACCGCCCTTTCCCTTGCCTTTTGGGTGGGATAGATAAAGCTTCTTCCAATGTATCTGTTGAGCACAAACCCACTGCCATAAGGTATTCCCGATTCCTCGGCATAACCTTTGGCTCCTTCCAGACCGCTGTCAGGAACACCGCAGACAAGGTCCGCTTCAACTGGTTTTTGTCTTGCAAGATATTTGCCCATTTCCTTTCTCATCTTATATACGCTTCTTCCGTCAATTATGGAATCCTGTCTTGCAAAATAAATATATTCAAAAGAACAAAGGCCTTTTTTTGCAGTCCTTTTGTCATTATAAACTTTTACATTTAGCTTTTTGTCCACAAAAATAATTTCTCCTGGCATAACATCTCTTACAAACTCAGCCCCCACACTGTCAAGAGCGCAACTTTCAGATGCGAACATAATACTATTGTTTGTTTTTCCCATACAAAGAGGGCGAAAACCTACCCTGTCCCTAATTGCAATAAGGTGGTCCTTTGTCATAATCAAAAGAGAAAAGGCGCCTTCCAATTTCCCTACTACTTTCAGCAAAGCTTCGGGGAAAGCTACTCCGTCAATCATTTCGTTTATAATCATCATATTTATAACTTCAGAATCATTTGTAGTATAAAAGACCACACCGTTTTTATCTTCCAGCCTGTCTCTTATGCTATGAGAGTTGACAAGATTTCCATTATGGGCCAAAGCGAATTTTATTCTTTTATGGTTTGTAACAATGGGTTGAGCGTTCAAAAAACTGTTATTGCCGGTGGTTGAATATCTCACATGGCCTATTGCAAGGTCATTCTCTTCAAACCTTTGCATATTTTCAGGGTCAAATACAGTTGACACAAGACCGTGTCCTTTATGGGAAATTATTTGATTATTCTTAAAAGACGAAATTCCTGCGCTTTCTTGCCCTCTGTGCTGTTGCGCAATAAGCCCTGCGTAAACATCTCTTCCACAATCTGTCTTAGTGTTTGATATTACACCAAAAACACCGCATTCCTCTCTTAGTTTCATAAAAATTGGACCTCGCTTTTATACTTAAAAAGTATGGAATCATTATAGCATAAAAAAATTTGCTCTCATAACGATTTACATCAAAAATTGCATCGAAAGCCCGACAATTTATTCTCTTAAAACAAAAAGTCCTTAAATATCATAGCCGCTCCCCAAAAGGTAAATAAATTAATACAACACTTCACATATTTAAGAGATAAAAATAATAAAAAACTGAAAAACCCCCACAGCACAAAAAACCGCAATTATTCTTTAGCCAGAAGATACAAATTAAGTTTTTTTAAGACAAAAACTCTACTCGATAAAAATTCCCATCTTACAAACGCCTGGAAGTCTCAATATTTCATGAAAACCATATTTCTTATAGAAATTTATGCCTTTTTCGTTATCGCTGCCTACGCCAAGCATGAGCCCTTTTACGCCCTTTTCTTTCAAATGATCCATAAGAGCGTTCATAAGCTTGCTGCCTAAACCCTTTCTTTGATAGTTATCCAAAATATTTATATGTAAAAAAGCGGGATATTTTTTTGAGAGCCGTCTGTCTAAAATAAGTTCAAGCTGCATCAAAAACCATTTTTTCTTGCTTAATTTCCAGACCTTGGGCAAATAATATTTTTTCATAGTCTTTTTGAACTTGTTGAAATTGGAAGAACAGAGTATATAGCCTATCGCATCGTCATTTGGGGTGACGGCTACAAATATGTTTTGGCTTTCGTTTTCAGTGAAATAATCATTATATAGAGTGGTTAAGACATCTCTATCTTTGGGAGTTTTGGGGGAAGGTCTGGCTGTCGCTATGCATATGTATTGTAAATTCTTTTTGTCCTTATCTTGATATTTTCTTATATCCATTGTATAATCCCTCTATAAACAGATTATCATATCTTAAGGCGTAAAGTCAATATGCAAATGAAAAATTTTATGAGGTAAAAGGTGAAAAAGGCGGCTATAATACTATTCATAATAACAATATCGATACTTTTGACAGGTTCGGTTTCCGTTCGATGTCTGCATCCGCAAACACCTATATTTGACGAGCCTGATTTTTCATCGACTATTATCTTTTATATCCCCCAAAACGCTGAAATCAAAGTTATTGAAAAAGATCTCGTCATTGACAACACTCAATGGACAAAAATACGGTATGGAAGCTATATCGGGTATGTCGACTCATCGGGGCTATACGAGGAAAACAACAGACTAAGTTATACCATATCCCAAATAAAAGCCACATCTAAAACAATGGGAGAAGATATCAGGTTATACTCCGCAAATTCAACCCAGAGTCAGGTTGTCGCTTCCGTCAAAGACGGAGCAAAACTAAACCTTGTAAATTCAAACATAGATTATGGTGATTTTTATGAAATCAATTATGATAATCAAAGGGTTTTTATTGAAAAGGAATACGCCACAACGGGATTGACCTACAACCAAAAAACCGCCCTTATTGTTGGAGCGGTCACATTGGTTACAATATTACTTTTAATACTGATAATAAATTATATTCAAAAGATAAAAAACCCCAAAGACAGTTAGTCCATGGGGTCAAAAACTATTGTATTTAATCTTCATTCAAGAAATTAACTATCTCACAGTCTTCCTCGTCATAGCTTATGGCCTCTCTTTTATAGTTATCGGCATCAATAATAACACTGCCCAAAGGGCCCAAATCTTGTGTTATTCGATAACTTTGATTTGTTGTCCAGTTTGTCATATAACCGTTTTCATAAACACTAAATGAAACATCCATATATGTAAAGGTAAACTGCTGGCTCTGTCCCATCTTTCTTTTTATTGCTTCGGCCTCGTAATATGTTGCGCTGCCGGGGCTTGTATCTTCGCAGTTTAGCGCAAATGATATATCATACCTGTTTACACCGTTATCTTCAACCACCTCAAGTTCCACAGTATCTGGCAAAATCGTATCGGTATTTATTACAAAATTTGCCTTTTCTCTCAATTCATGATCTTCATAAGACCTTTCAAAATCGCCTTCCAAAACCTCGTATTTAGTAGGCCATACTATGTCAATTTCATTATCTTCTCTTTGTTCCATATCCTTAGTTCTTTGTTCATAAACATATTCCCCGTCATAATAAGATCTTATTGATTCAATGGACATGGTCTGTATGATTGTCACCAAAAAGTCCTCGCCCTCCGACGAAAGGGGATAGTTAATGTCCATGTTACTATATTTTCTTGGCTGATTGGCGTTCAGGGAAGGCTCTCCTATTACTTCATAATTTTCTACTCTGTTTGAATTTACCTCCACCACGGCTATCCCGTCATTGGCTATTGTGGTTATGTTCCCTACTGCTCTTATGGCGTATTTGGGGGACAAATTGAGTCTTTTGCAAGCAAGCTCATACATCTCATATACAGTTTGAAGCTCGCCATTTTGCTCAACCATAGCGTATACGGCGTTCAACTCTTCTGAATTGGCATTGGGCATCCAT
>CAZVHD010000121.1:0-5450 GCA_964626765.1 uncultured Christensenella sp. | reverse complement strand
AAACCAAAAACCTTAGAGCTACTGGCGTAGCCGGTGGTTTTTGTATCCCCTGACCCCGAACTTAACGGCATAACTATAATTCATAGTGTAATAGCGATTGACGGCGATGGGCAGCAAACAGAATTGACAACTTCGGGTATAAAAGAGGGCTTATCGCCTGACGAATATCCGGTCACTGAGATTATCGGGATATATTGCTGTAAATCAGGAGTCTTTGGATTTATAATCAATATATTCACAAGCTTCAAAAATATTGTGTTCATGATAATAATTATTACAGCTATTGTTGTGGTAATAAAGAACTTTAAGAATATAAAAAACGCGATAAAAGAAATGAAAAATAAAGATAATAATGACGGTGAAAAATGAGAAAACTTATATATTCTATAATACTTATGCTGCTATCTCTTGTCGTATTTACTACGGCTGTTGCGGCATGGTTTACACCGTCGGCTCAGTATATTGATAATATTGTGGTCACAACAGGTACATTAGACGCCCAAGCCAAGCTCTATCGTATTGAGGACTTTAATAATGACGGCATTTATGATGTTGTAGATGGAGAAAATATATACACGCCAATAAATGAAATTGAGATTATTGATATGATACCCAATGATATTTACAGTTATAGACTGGATGTGAAAAATACTGGCGAGGCAGTGGGAACTTTAACAGTATATTTTGAAGATATACAGCAAGAGCTTGCCGAGGTTTTGACTTATGAAAGCGTCGTAAAAGACAATCAGGATAGCGTTGTTGAAGGCGCGGGAGTCTCTAAACAGATATTTTCAGAAGAAAATATCTTTGCCCAGTTTGAGGGGCTTGAGCCTTTGGCGCAAGATATGCAGCTTTCAATATATTTTTATATTAAGTTTGAGACTCTTGACGAATTGAAAGCTCTCAATCCCACAGTCTTTTCTGAGAAAGACGACCTAAACGAATATCAGAATATGAGCTTTAATATAGGAAAGGTAATAGTTTATCTTGAACAAGCTGTACAACAAACATAAAGGAGAAAAAAATGAAGGTATTAATTGTTGGAGGAGTAGCCGGCGGAGCTAGCGCTGCCGCCAGGCTCAGAAGACTTGATGAAAAAGCGGAAATTATACTTTTTGAAAGAGGAGAGTATATCTCTTTTGCAAATTGCGGTTTGCCTTATTATATTGGCGGAACCATTAATGACAAGAAGAAGTTAACTTTGCAAACCCCAAAAAGCTTTAATGATAGATTTAATGTGGATGTAAGGGTGTTTAATGAGGTAACCAAAATTAACAGAGAAAAAAAAGTGGTTGAGGTTTTTGATAAGAAAAACCAAATAAGCTATGAAGAAAGTTACGACAAGCTGATTTTATCCCCTGGCGCCGAACCCGTCAAACCACCCATAAAAGGCGCTGACAATAAAAAAGTATTTACTATAAGAAATATCCCCGACACTTACAGAGTCAAGGATTTTATTGATAACTACAAGCCCCAAAAGGCTGTTGTGGTTGGCGGCGGGTATATTGGCGTGGAAATGGCGGAAAATCTCCATGACGCCTCTCTTGATGTTACAATAGTGGAATTTCAATCCCATGTCATCGCCTCTATTGACGAGGATATGGCAGGAGATATTCATAACCATATAAGACAAAAGGGAGTGAATTTAATCCTAAAAGACGGAGTAAAGGAAATTAAAGATTATAACAATAGTCTAAGAGTCATTTTAGCAAAAGAGGAAATTGAAACCGATATGGTAATTATGGCGGTGGGCGTCAGACCTGAGTCAAAGCTCGCCAGGGAAAGCGGACTTCAGCTCAATGAAAGAGGGGCGGTTGTCGTAAATGACAGTATGCAGACCTCTGACAAGGATATTTACGCTGTTGGCGATACGGTTGAGATAACTGATTTTGTAACAGGACAAAAAGGATATATCCCGCTTGCGGGACCTGCAAATAAGCAGGGAAGAATAGCAGCTGACAATATATCAGGCATTAAAACACAGTATAAAGGTACTCAAGGAACCGGCATTTTGAAATGTTTTGACCTCACTGTGGCAACAACAGGTGTGACAGAGCAAAAAGCCAAGCAGCTAAAATTGCCATATTTGAAGTCCTATACCTATTCGGTATCCCACGCATCATATTATCCGGGAGCGGTCAATATGAGCGTAAAAATTCTGTTTGAAAAAGAGAGCGGACGGCTTTTAGGAGCCCAGATAGTTGGTTTTGATGGAGTGGACAAGAGAATTGATGTTTTTGCAACAGCAATAAGAGCGAATATGACAGTGTATGATTTGACCAACCTTGAACTTGCATACGCGCCTCCCTTCTCTTCTGCCAAAGACCCCGTGAATATGGCGGGCTATGTGGCGGAAAACATCCTTAAAAAAAGAGTCAAGGTTTTTTATATTGAGGATATAGATAAGATAGCCAACGAAAAATCAATCCTTTTGGATGTCAGAACAAAACAAGAGTTTGAAAACGGGAGCATCAAAGGTTTTATCAATATACCTTTGGACGAGTTGAGAAACAATCTTGACAAGCTTGATAAATCAAAAAAAGTTTATATAACCTGCCAAGTAGGTATTAGAGGTTATGTTGCGGCAAGACTGCTTGAGGGATACGGTTATGACTGTTATAACCTGTCCGGAGGCTATCGTCTTTATAAAAGTATCAACACTAAAGAGGTGACTATGCAAAATACAAATATAAACAGCGAAACAATGCAACCCGAAACTAACGAGATTACAATAAAGCTAGATGCGTGCGGATTGCAGTGTCCCGGACCCATAATGAAGCTGGCCGAGGCGATAAAGGATGCCAAAGAGGGCGATAAAATAGAAATAGAGACTACCGACCCTGCGTTTGCTTCTGATATTGAGGCGTGGTGCAGAAGAACTGGAAATACATTTGCCGGGATAGATTCACAAAAAGGTGTTACAAAGGCTATAATCATAAAAGGTGGAAAGACCCAGTCCGTAGTATCTGCCGACGGAAAAAACATAATAGTATTTTCAGGTGATTTAGACAAGGCAATAGCCTCTTTTATTATTGCTAACGGAGCGGCGGCTATGGGAAGAAAGGTATCAATGTTCTTTACATTTTGGGGGCTTAACATATTGAGAAAACCTAAGAAGGTAAAGATAAAAAAAGACTTTTTGAGCGCAATGTTTGCAAAGATGATGCCAAGAGGCGTTGGCAAACTCGGTCTATCCAAGATGAACATGGGCGGCATGGGAGCAAAGCTCATAAAGTATATTATGAAAAAGAAAAATGTAAGTAGCTTGGACGAACTCATAATCGCCGCAAAAGAAAACGGTGTGGAACTTGTCGCCTGTACTATGAGTATGGATATTATGGGTATCAAGATGGAAGAGCTTATTGACGGTGTAAAACCCGGAGGTGTTGCCGCCATGCTCGGCCACGCCGAAGAATCTGATATGTCACTTTTTGTGTAAACTAAAGATAAATCACTTTTGTTGATTGAAGGCGTATACAATATTGTATACGCCTTCAATCTATTTTATGGGTTTTGATATAAGATTTTTTTTAGCTTATTAGTCTTTTAGGAACATTTCTAAATCCTCGTCTACCGATTGTATCCCGGCTATGCCAAAACTTTTTATTAACACATCCGCCACATTGGGGGACAGAAAAGCCGGAAGAGTGGGCCCGAGGTGTATGTTTTTGACTCCAAGAGATAAAAGCGCAAGAAGTACAATAACAGCTTTTTGCTCATACCAAGCGATGTTATAAGCTATTGGAAGTTTGTTGATGTCGTCAAGACCAAAAGCCTCTTGAAGTTTCATAGCGATGACCGCAAGCGAATATGAATCATTGCATTGACCTGCGTCAAGAACTCTAGGAATGCCGCCTATATCGCCAAGGTCCAGTTTGTTATATCTATATTTTGCGCATCCTGCGGTTAAGATAATTGTATCTTTTGGCAATTTCTTTGCAAATTCTGTATAGTACTCTCTTGAGCGCATTCTCCCATCACAACCCGCCATTACGAAGAATTTTTTTATGGCGCCAGTTTTTACCGCGTCAATAACCTTGACGGCAAGAGACAAGACTGTGTTGCGCGCAAAACCGCCCACTATCTCGCCTTTTTCTATTTCTGAAGGGGGTGGACATTTTTTCGCAAGCTCAATGACCTCGGAGAAGTCGGTATTGTTTTTGTCTTCATTGCTGATATATTTAACATTTGTAAAGCCTACAACGCCTGTTGTGAATAGTCGTTGTATATAGCTTTGTTTTGGGGGGACAAGACAGTTTGTATTTAATATGATTGGTCCGTTAAAGGTTTCAAAATCCTTTGTTTGACGCCACCACGAACCTCCATAATTACCTGCAAAATGCGGGTATTTTTTGAAAGCGGGATAATACTGGGCGGGAAGCATTTCGCCGTGAGTATATACATCGACGCCGGGATTCTTGGTTTGTTCTAAAAGGTTTTCAAAGTCTTTCAAGTCATGCCCGCTCATAAGAATGGCCGGATTGTTTCTGACACTTAATTCAACTTTTGAGATTTCCGGATTTCCGTAAGTTTGTGTGTTTGCCTTGTCCAAAAGGGCCATTGCCTCAACACCTTTTTTGCCGGTTTCTAGAACCAACGCCACAAGGTCATCGGCTGACAGGCTTTCATCAAGGGTCTTTACTAAGGCTTGTTGAATGAACTCCGTTATACTTTCGTCTTGATAACCCAAATTCATAGCGTGTTCATAATAAGCTGCCATGCCCTTAAGACCGTATATAGTAAGCGCTTTTAAGGACCTTATATCTTCGTTTTTTATAGATAAAAAGCCTACTTCGCCTGCTTTTTTTTCTAATTCCTCTTCCAACTCCACACACCAATTAGCGGCATCGTGTTTTTTGAAGGGATAGTCTTTTTCTTTTAAGCTAAGCTTGATTGAATTTCTTATGGACAGACCTTCTTTTATTCTATTAATAAAATACTCTTTGTCAAAGTTGACATTGGTGATTGTGGAAAACAGTCCTTCTATAATAAATTTTTCGGCTTGGACGCTTTTTTTGCCCTCTTTTTTTGCTTGTAGATTTACTACCGAGATACCTTTCAGAACATAGATTAATAAATCCTGAAGATTAGCGACATCTTCGGGTTTTCCGCAGACACCTTTTACATTACAGCCCACGCCTCGCGCGGCCTCTTGACATTGATAACAAAACATTGACATAATGTTTACCTCCTATCTTTTTTTATTCGTCTATTATGTTGCCGTTTATTGATATAGTAACTATCTGCCACGGCATCATTTTCCCACTTTTTATGATGGCGTCCTTTACTGCCTGACTGAGTCCGCCACAGCAAGGCACTTCCATGCGAAGGACTGTTATGCTCTTGATATCGTTATTACTTATGATTTCAGTTAATTTCTCAGTATATGAGCCTTGGTCCAGTTTTGGGCAGCCTATCAGCGTTATTTTTCCCTGCATAAATTTATTGTG
>CAZVHD010000120.1:0-5450 GCA_964626765.1 uncultured Christensenella sp. | reverse complement strand
TATTGTTCTTGCCTGGTCGGCAAGCGACCTTGTGATAGCCTGTCTTATCCACCATGTGGCGTATGTTGAGAACTTAAATCCCTTTGTATAATCAAATTTTTCTACGGCTTTCATAAGTCCCAGATTTCCTTCCTGAATAAGGTCCAAAAACTGCATCCCTCTTCCCACATATCTTTTGGCTATGCTAACAACAAGTCTCAAGTTTGCGTTGATGAGCTTGTCCTTTGCGATATCGTCACCTTCTCCCATTCTCTTTGCAAGGTCAACTTCCTCTGATTCTTGCAAAAGAGGAACTTTGCCAATGTCCTTAAGGTACATTTTGACCGAGTCATCTATGTTGACTTCGCTCATTATTTTTTGCAAAAGCTTATCATTTGTCTTGACTGCCGGGGAATCAACCTTAATGTTGTTGTCTTCGAGCATCTTATAGACATTTTCCATTTCCTTGGCTTCAATCTCGTACTTTTCCAACCTGTTGAGCAAGTCATCTTCCATTATTTTTTTATCTTCCTTGTGCTCTTCAATAATTTTATTGATTTCATTTTTCTTGCGTTCTTCGATATTAGGCATTTTTGTTCTCCTCGTTATTATTTATTATTAATTTTTGGAGCTGCAAAGCTATCTGGGTCTTTTTTTGCGGGTCAGTTTCTTTTGCCAGTTTTTCGCCTAGCTCCTTCATTTTTCTTTTTTTGTAGTCGTCTTTTAATCGCTTTAAGCTTTGTATGTAATAATCCTGTTGATTCGCATCTTCCACACTCTCAACAGCGTCTATAATCATATTGACTTTTGTGTTGTCATCAATAAGGTCAAATAAATCATTCAGCCTGGGTGCTGTTTTCTTTTCAATGCGCTCAATAATATATTCAAACACCTTTTTATGCTCTTCGCCTTCAAAATATTCTGAATGCAAAGATGTTATATCAGATATTGCCACAAAACTTCTGCTGTTAAAAACTGAACTGAATATAAACCTCGCCGCATCTTTGTTAGCGTTGTTTTTTTCTGATGTTGCGGTGGTTTTTACAGCTTTTGCAGCATATAGTTCTGTTTGTTCACCTTCGGCTCCCGCCAATATAGTATCTGTTGACAGACCGCTTTTATTTGAGACTTTCTTTGCGTAAACTTCTTTTTCCACCGAATTTAGTTTTGACAAGACTTTTATGGCATCCTGCGTATATTTTTTCTTTCCGTCAAGAGATGATAAATCATATTTTTCTTCAATCTTTTTGAGTTTGAAGTCAATCAGGGGAAGAGCTTCGTCCAGTAGCTTTTCAAAACCTTCTTTTCCCACTTTCTTTATGGTGTCGTCTGGGTCAAGGTTTTTGGGCAATTCAACCACTCTGACTTCAAGACCCTGCTCTTTTAAGAGGTCAAGGCTTCTTAAAGCCGCTTGTTGACCTGCGCTGTCACCGTCAAATGAGACATATACCAAATCGGTATATCTTTTTATGATTTTGCACTGCTCAACGGTTAGGCTTGTCCCCATGGGCGCAAGTGTGTTTTTTATGCCGCCTTGATAGAGGCTTATGACATCCATATATCCTTCTACCAGGACAAGGGATTTCACAGGCTCAGTCTGCTTAAGTTTTTTGAAATTGTTGATATTGTATAATGTGCCTTTTTTATCAAAGGCGGGGGATGCGTATGTGTTAACATATTTGGCAAAGCCCTTATTGATAAGCACCCTGCCCCCAAATCCCGTCACATCGCCAAAGGCGTTGATGATAGGAATAATAATCCTTCCTGAATAAAAATCATAAGGTTTGGACTGCTTGTCCAGTCTGACAAGTCCGGCCTTTTCGAGAGTGGATACATCATATCCTTTTTTTGCCATATATGCGGGTAGTTCATAGCCGTTGGGGGAATATCCCAAACCAAAGGTTTTTATGGTGGAGATATTCAATTCTCTTTTTTGCAGATACTCAAGCGCGGTTTTTCCTTTTGAGGAAAATAAAATTGAATTATAAAATTTTGCCGCTTCTAAATTAGCCGAATATATTTTTTTTATGAGTTTTTTTCTTTCCTTGAAATCAGGACTTTCAAAATTCTCGGGAACTTCCATATTCGCCTTTTGGGCAAGCCACTCTATTGCCTCAGGATAGCTCAATCTCTCATGTTCCATAACAAAAGTTATTACATTTCCGCTTTTTTGACAGCCAAAACATTTGAAATATTGAAAATCGGCTCTAACTTGGAACGAGGGGGTTTTTTCGTGGTGAAAAGGACAACACGCCCAATAGTCCCTGCCTTTTCTTTTCAAAGGGACAAACTGGGATATAATATCCACAATATCTGATTTTGATTTAAGCTCTTCTAAAAAGCTTTTGTTAAAATTGGCTATGTAGAATCTCTCCCTCTCTAAAAAATTGCTTATATTAAAAAGTTCGATAAAAACATAAGAAATCCTAACATATGCCAAAAAAAGTTAAAAATATTTTTAATTGATTTGCTGAATAACTGATTTTTTACATTTATTTTTTATATCATTATAAATGCTGCTAAAATCCAGTATGTATCTTTGTTTTGAAATTTCGTCAAGTCCTTTGAACTCTTCATAATTGAGAATAAGTTTACTCAATGGGTCGGATATGAAGTCTTCAGTGGACATCATTTCATTAATCTTGAGACTGATTGCTCTTATTTCATCCCTTGTCATTCTCTTGTTGTTGAGGAAATAAACCTCGCCCAGCCTTTGATTTTTGATTTTTACGGTCATTTGCGAATAATCGTTTTCTGAAAGGCGTTTTTTTATCATCTTAAAAAATTCGTGTTTTTCTCTTAGCATAATACTCTTTTCTCCTCTACATATTTTATTTGATTGTAGCATATTTCCGAGGCTTATCAATATTTACGACAATTTAAGACATAATAAAACAATTGTTTTTGTCATAAATATATAAAGTAAAGCTATTTTTTATTAAAGTTCGCATAATAAAAACCTAAAAATGGTTGATTTTTTGTTGACTTAATGAAATTTTTGCTTATAATAGTAATATGAATAATTTTTTTACCGAAGGGGGTGAAACCTAATTTATGGCAACAGTTTATGTGAAAGATAATGAAACTTTGGACAGCGCTTTTAGAAGATGGAAAAGAAAGTGCTCCAATGAAGGTATTATCGGTGACCTGAAAAGACATGAGTTTTACGAAAAACCCAGTGTAAAAAGAAAGAAAAAGGCAGAAAATGCCAGAAAGAGAAGTTTTAAGTAACTTACAAGAATTTCAAAATCCACCCCGCAAGGTGGATTTTTTTTTGGTTTTTCTCTATAGAGATTATAGTTTTTATACTTTGTCTCTTACTTTTTATTCTTTTTTGACTTATAGTCTTTTATTGCCTCGGTTATTGCCTCCTCGGCAAGTACCGAACAATGAATTTTTTGTGGGGGAAGCCCTTCAAGCTCTTTTACGACATCGGCATTTTTGATTTTCAAAGCGTCGTCCACTTTCATGCCTTTTATCATCTCTGTGGCTGTGGATGACGAGGCTATTGCCGCAGCGCATCCAAATGTCTTGAACTTGGCGTCAACTATGATATCGTCTTTAATTTTTAAGAAAATTTTCATAATATCGCCACAGCTAGGATTTCCTACTGTTCCCACTCCGTCTGCATTCTCTATTTCTCCCACATTCTTTGGGTTGGCGAATGTGTCAAGTACTTTTTTGCTATACATATGTCCCTTCTCCTTTTTCTTCATTGAATAGAGGCGACCAGCTTCTGAGCTTTTCTATAATCTCTTTCAATGATTCAATTGTATAATCTATTTCTTTTTTTGTGGTATCTTTGTCTAAACTAAATCTTATAGAGCTATGCGCAAGTTCCATAGGACATCCTATTGCCAAAACCACATGTGACGCATCAAGCGAACCCGAACTGCAAGCCGAGCCGCTACTGACAGCGATACCTTTCAAATCAAGCTGCATAAGAATAGACTCGCCTTCTACATAGTCAAAGCTGAAATTTGCGTTGCTGACAAGTCTTTTTTGCCTATGACCGTTCAAATGTGAATAAGGTATCTCGTCTTCTATTCTGCTGATAAGATAATCTCTGAGTTTCTTTATCCTTTTGTTGTTTTCGAGCTTTTCTTCAGTTGTAATCTCCAGAGCTTTTGCCATGCCTATTATTGCGGGTGTATTTGTAGTGCCTGCCCTGAAACCCTTTTCTTGATGCCCTCCTACAATTATTTTGGAAATTCTCACCCCGTTTTTGATGTAGAGAAGTCCTATGCCCTTCGGTCCGTGAAACTTGTGAGCAGACATAGAAAGCATATCCACATTGAGCTTTTTGACATTAATATCAAGGCTGCTTATTGCCTGAACCGCATCGGTATGAAAAAGGATGCCCTCTTCTTGGGCATACTTTCCTATCTCCTCAATAGGCTGAATTGTTCCGATTTCGTTGTTGGCGTACATAATTGAAATTAAGATGGTGTCGTCTCTGACTTCTTTTTTCAGCTCATCCAAAGATATAAGCCCTTCTTTGTCTACGCCAAGGTATGTAACCTCAAAACCATCTTTTTCAAGTTCCTTGCAGGTCTCAATCATCGCCGGATGTTCAATTGCGGATGTTATAATATGCTTTCCGCTCTTTTTTAATGTTTTAGCAACCCCTTTTAGCGCCCAGTTGTCGCTTTCAGTTCCGCCCGATGTGAAATATATCTCGTTGGGTTTGGCTCCCATAATATCCGCTATGGTTTTTCTGGCCTTATCAACGGCATTCAAAGCCTCCCTTCCAAAAGAGTGCAGCGATGATGCGTTACCGTAGACCTCTGTCATATACGGCTTCATTTCTTCAAGTACCCTTGAGTCTGTTTTTGTGGTTGCAGCGCTATCTAAATATACTTTCATTTTATATCTCAAATTTTCCTTTATAGAGAGGGTATTTTGTTATAAGCTCTTTGACCGCTGTTTTCACCTCGCCACGAACCTTGTCTTTTTCTTTTATTGTCATTGCTATGCATTTGGCGATGACTTTCATTTCTTCTTCTTTCATTCCTCTTGAGGTGACTCCGGGAGTTCCTATTCTCAATCCATTGGGGTTGAATGGTCCGGAGTTATCAAAAGGTATGCTGTTTTTGTTTGTGGTAATATTCGCCTCGTCCAACAACTCTTCAAGCTCTTTTCCCGTACAGGGCGTGCCTCTGAGGTCTATAAGCATAAGATGATTGTCTGTTCCGTTTGAAAAAAGTTTTATGCCCTCTTTCATAAGCTCTTCAGCCATTGCTTTAGCGTTTTTCACTACTTGTTTTTGATACTTTTTGAAATCACCATGCAACGCCTCTTTGAACGCAACTGCTTTGGCTGCTATGATGTGCATGAGAGGTCCGCCCTGAGTACCCGGAAAAACCGCTTTGTCTATTGCTTTGGCGTATTCCTTTTTGCAGATAATAAGTCCGCCTCGAGGTCCTCTCAATGTTTTATGCGTTGTTGAAGTAACCACATCGGCATATGGT
>CAZVHD010000119.1:0-5483 GCA_964626765.1 uncultured Christensenella sp. | reverse complement strand
CAACAGGTGAAGATACTGACCCTGCAGACACCACAGAAGGCGCAGCAGGCACATTCAAATCATATGTAACAAGCGAAGATGTTCTTGAGGCAATAGCTGATTACAGTGATGGTGTTTATTATGATGAAGTAGCCGAAGAGCTTAAAGTTCTGACACACGGAACAACCACTGACGGTGAGGCTTTCTCAACTCCCGAAGGAGTAAGAGAACCCGGAGATATTGAGACAAATCATTATACATTCAGACTTTATTTCTACTCTACTAATGAGTATGATGTAATGCTTAATACCACGGACAGCTCGGTTACATCCGTATCCGGCGGCGCAGCTCCCATAGAAGCTTGGGATGACGGCTTAAGTTTTGAGTATGACACTGTTGCGGACTCTGCTCTATTTGACCTTGGCGACGCTATAACAGCAGAGGCAAAAGATGCAGCAAGACTTTCCTTTAATGACGGAATAACAACTAATATTTGGGACCCAAATCCCGATACAGGATTTACTGACAATTCAGAAACAGGCAATGTAGCTTACTTATACTATAATAATGTTGCAAACAGCTCAAGTCAGCTTACACTAGGAACACCCGTAGCCAATACTGTTAATGATACAGAAGTTCTTCTTACTTTGGAAGGTTCTGAAGCAGCGGGATATTATGGCTATCTTGATGTATCTATATGGCTTGAAGGCTGGGATGCAAATGCATTTAACAGCATACTTAGCGATGTTATTACTACAAATCTTCAATTCAAGGGAGATGTTGTAATAGACTAATCAGATAATAGCCTTATATATTAAGCAAGTGGTGTTAAGTGGGAAAAACTTAATTTTCCTACTTAACATTACTGTTATTTTTATGCTATAATATATTAAGTGCGATTTCTATTCGTTAAATAAGTTAAAATAGGTGGTATACGAGAATGAAAAAGAATGAAAAATCTACGGTCTGGATGAAAGTTGCCAATATTATAGTTATAATTATTTGTGTTTTAGTATTGATTATAGCAATAGCGGCGATCACTAACTCTATCAACGGATACAATAATCTATTCGGTTCTACTTTTTTAGCCGTTGAAACAGATTCCATGGCGGGAGAGAATGAGGATTCCTTTGAAGCAGGCGATATGATAGTATCGAAAATTCTTAAAGATTCTCAAAAGAAAGAGCTTGAGGAAGGGGATGTTATAACATTTTGGACGCTTATTCAGGGACAACGGTCATTGAATACTCACAGGATAGTTGAGGTTGATGAGACCGACCAAAATGTATTTTATACCACTCAAGGCGATGCTAATATTGAAGAAGACCCTTTAGAGGTTGCGCATACAGATGTAGTCGCAAGATATCAATATAAGATAAAAGGGCTTGGAAATGTTTTGTTGTTTATGCAAAGCAGAACCGGTTTTTTAGTAGTTATAGTCATACCTTCTGTTTTGGCTCTTTCATATTGTATTTTCCTTTTTATTAAAAACTTCAAGGGTTATAGCAAACTCAAAAAGGAAGAGGAAAAGGAAAAATATAAGCAGGAAGTAATGCAAGAGATGCAAAAGAGCGAAAAAACAGCAAAAGAAAAAGAGAAAAAGTAACCTATGACGAACATGGTCGGGAGAATTATTAAATGGCGGAGTTTGCTAATTACTATTTAGAATTTTTATGGCATCTCGGAGAGAATATTGGTAAATTCTTTTCTACAATATTTAGCGCCATTGCAAACATATTTTCTCGCGACATTCCCGAATATTTCTATAATTTAGCTCAGGCGGTAAATGGGTTTGATGTCCTAGGATGGATAACCCTTTTTCTTGTTTCAATAATTAATGTGGCGCTTATAGCGTTAATTTGTTATCGTGTCTTTCTGTCCTTGAGAAAATATGTTTTTATAAGACATAGAGAAGTGGAGAAAGAAGAGCTTTTGGAGGAGATAACAAAGCTTAAGGACCAAACAGAGCAATTGGCTTTAGAGAAAAATAAGATTTTCTCCTTAAAGCTCAATGAACTCAATGCCTTTTCAGGTGAAATAGGAGATATAGAAAAAGAAATCGAAGAAAAGGTTGAAGAAGGAAGGTTTTCTAAGTTAGCCGCTTTGGATAAGAAATATACAAACAACCCTTCTTTTGTAAACATGAGCGACGAGGATATGCTGTCTCTTCCCGAACTTGTCAAGCGTTTTGTATATTTTGCCGCCTCCCAAATGAAACTCTATTACAGACCTCAACAAATTAGACAATTTTTTGCCGGTATGGCAACATCAAAAGTTATTATTATTGAGGGCATAAGCGGTACGGGTAAGACCAGTTTGCCTTATGCTGTGAGCAAATTCTTTTTTAATAATGCTCTTATGATTTCAGTGCAACCTTCGTGGAGAGAAAGGTCTGACCTTTTGGGATATCTCAACGAGTTTACAAAAAAATTCAATGAAACTGATTTTCTAAAAGGACTTTATGAAGCTACTTATAGAGATGACATGAACTTTATAGTCCTTGATGAAATGAACCTTGCCAGAATTGAGTACTATTTTGCGGAGTTTTTGTCCATAATGGAAATGCCCGATACATCGGAATGGAAAATTGACCTTGTGCCAAATCCGGAAAGCACAGACCCCAAAAATATTGTTGACGGTAAATTGACAGTACCTCAAAACTTATGGTTTGTTGGTACAGCCAACCAAGATGATTCAACATTTACAATTACGGACAAGGTATATGACAGAGCTATAACATTAGAGATGAATGAAAAGGGCAAGTACTTTGACGCTCCGGTGACAAACCCCGTCAATATATCATATGACTATATGGAATCACTTTTTGACAAGGCTTTAAGCGAAAGCGCGATATCTCAAGAAGCTCTCAAAAAGATTGAAAAATTGGATGACTTTTTACAAAATAAAATAAAAATATCTTTTGGTAACAGAATACTCAATCAGATTAAAACTTTTGTGCCGGTGTATATGGGCTGTGGAGGAACGGAAAACGAGGCGCTAGACTTTATGTTTTTATCAAAGATACTCAAAAAATTCTCTTCTTTGAATTTGGTATTTTTGGTTAAGGAACTTGGGGAACTTGTTACACTTATAGAAAAACTTTTTGGCAAGGGAAGTTTCCCCGCATCAGTCGCTTACATCAAGAAATTACAAAAGACCATTTAATGGCCTTAAAAGAGCATTTAGCGCCTTAAAAGAGGAATTATGAATAAAAGCGTATTAAAAAAATTCTTTGATGAATTTAATGACGGCAATAGTTTTTTTGCTGATATAAAAGAATTTATTGACAGAGGGCAAAACAAAATTCTGCAAAATAAAATTGTGGAAAACTTTTCAGTAGATGATAGTTGGATAAACATAATCGGAAGTCTTTTGTTTTCCTTGGAGCAGGTTGTTAAAAACCCCCATAAGTTTATTACTGACGAGGAAATAATCGTTAATGTTGAAAAAGCCAGAAAAATAACAGGCAAGACAATAAGACATCTGTCATCTCACACAAATTATATAAGGTCAGTTAATGAAAAGGGCGAGATTATGCCTAGTAAGGTTATGACAAAAAGAATGGAAGAGGAATTATCTATTTATGAAAACCGCTTTGTCTATTCTTTAATTTTGAGAATAATATCTTTTTTGGAACAAAGATATACAGCAATAAAGGAACAAATTGATATTCACGAGACAACAAGTCTTGCAATGCAGTCAAAAATACCCTTATCAAACGGTAATAGACTTGAGTATGATTTGAATCTTAAAGTTTTTGTTAAACCCCAGAACAATCTTAATATAAAAGCAAATCAAGAAAATTTAGAAAAGATAGAGTTACTGAGAAAAAGAGTGCTGGCTTTGAGAGGGACACCCTTTTTTAAGATATTATCAGGTACAAAACCCATAAATCCCCCCATTATGAAAACAAATATAATAAACATGCAAAAGGACTACAACAATTGTTATAAATTATGGATATTTATTAGTTCATACACAGCGGTGGGATACAGCGTTGAGATAAAGGAAAAGAACCTTCCCATAGACTCGGATTATTATGATGATTTGGCAATGCTTGCGGGATTTAGTCTTAAAACCATGCTTGATAATAACATTATAAGAGATGAACTTTATCGCAAGGGTGATTATAAAAGAAGAAAAATAAAAAAATATAAAGAACTGAGAAAGACAGATTATAAATTTTCGTTGAGAAGCAAAGCCGGTTTTGATGATGAGGGCATAGTAAATCAGTATTATTTTGATAAGTTAAAGTCTCTTATTATGGAAAAAGAGGAGCTCAAAGCAAGTGAAATAAGTGATGTCAAGACAATAGATATGTCATTCCAAAAGTTTTTCAGGGGCATAACCAAACTTACAAATGAAATGTATGTGGATGTGCTGGAGTTGAAAGATTTTCCAAAGCCAAAGAAAAAGCTAAATAAACTGCAAGAAAAGGAATTTGAACTTAACAGACAAAAAGAAATCTTAAAAAAGATGCAGGTGTTGAGTCGGCTCAAGGCAAATGACCTTATGCAAACATTAAAAAAGGAAAATACACAAATAATAAAGATGGAAAGACTAAAATTTCAGCTTGCTGAGATTGAGGCAAAGGAAAAAGGCAGAAGATTGACACAAAGGGATATAACCAAGGTTACCGAAAAGTCTGTATCAATAAAGAAAATAAGAACAGCTCTCAAGCAGGCAGAACAGGATGAAAGGGTAAGACTGCAAAAGGAGATAGCAAAACAAAAAAACCTTGTGGAAAAACAAAAAAGAAAGAAAAAGGATAAAAAATGACAAGAAAATCAGCCAAAAAGAACTTAATATATTCATTTTTATTGCTGATAGGCGCTGCGGTGGTAAGCGTAAGCGCGGTATTTGGTTGGTTTGTTGGCGAACAAGCTACGACAGATGATTTTTTTGTTTATGTTAGTGACTCCTCAACCGAAGTGGGGCTGGACATAAACAATCAATATTACGGAGGCGGTGAATTGGTACTAGAAGATGCTTATCCCACCTCGGAATATCTTTTTTCTGTTTCGGTCATTCCGGCTTATGACGGCAATATAAGGCTTTTTTTCACTGGAATTGATTCAGAGTTTTATGACGAGGATTTTGATATGAATGCAGATATGGCTGATGTTATGGCTATTAAATACCCAGTGGAAAGCGCCACACACACCACCATAAACGATTTGGATGATGGTCTTATTGTAGATAACATAACTGCATATGCAGGAGTAGAAGTCGAAATAGAGTTTTTGCTGTTTTTTAATGACCAGCCTCCCCTGGGACATGACATAAATTTATATCAGGGCAAGGTTTTTGAAATACAGCGACTGGTTATTGAAGTGTATTAATGATGAAAAAGACCTTGAAAACAATACTATCGATATTTTCTGCGGTAGTACTTATTATTGCAATCATAATGCTTGTTGTGGCTACCGTGACAAGGTTTACAGGAAATAGCGGCATATTTGGATACACTACGCATTATGAGGTATCAAGGTCTATGGAACCTG
>CAZVHD010000118.1:0-5488 GCA_964626765.1 uncultured Christensenella sp. | reverse complement strand
CCTTGGTTAAAAACATATAAAAAAGGCAAACCTTTTATGTCGGTTTGCCTTTTTCATTTTCTTTTCTTATGGTGTTATGCTTTTGCTACATAAACAATAAGGTCAACAACCTTGTTTGAATAACCCCATTCGTTGTCATACCAGCTGACAAGCTTCATGAAATTATCGTTAAGGGCGATTCCAGCCTTAGCGTCAAATACGCTTGTTCTGGGCTCGTGTATGAAATCGCTTGATACTACATCGTCTTCTGTGTAGCCCAAAACGCCTTTCATTTCCTTTTCACTTGCTGCTTTGATGGCTGCCTTGACTTCTTCATAGGTGGCTGCTTTTTCAAGCCTGACTGTTAAATCAACAACGCTGACATCAAGTGTGGGCACTCTGAACGCCATACCTGTAAGTTTTCCGTTGAGCTCGGGGATAACCTTGCCAACAGCTTTTGCCGCGCCGGTGGATGAAGGAATGATGTTGCCTGCTGCAGCTCTTCCGCCTCTCCAGTCTTTCATTGAGGGACCGTCAACAGTCTTTTGGGTTGCTGTGGTTGCATGAACCGTTGTCATAAGACCTTCAATAATTCCATATTTATCGTTTATAACTTTTGCTAAAGGCGCAAGACAGTTTGTTGTACAGCTAGCATTTGAGACAATGTCCATTGACTTGTCATACTTGTCTTCATTTACTCCCATAACAAACATGGGCGCATCCTTTGAGGGAGCAGTGATAATAACTTTCTTCGCTCCGCCTTTCATATGAGCTTTGGCTTTGTCTATGAGCGTAAATACACCTGTTGCCTCTGCTATATATTCAGCGCCGCAGCCTTTCCAATCAATATTGGCGGGGTCTTTTTCTGCAAATACTGTGATTTTGTTGCCGTCAACTACAAGCTTTCCGTCCTCAACCTCAACGCTACCGTTAAATTGTCCGTGAACAGTATCATATTTAAGCATATATTTCATATAATCTACGCTTATAAAAGGGTCATTTATGCCTGTTACAACTACATCGTCTCTGTCGCAACATGCGCGAAGAACCAGTCTTCCTATTCTTCCAAATCCGTTAATACCTATTTTTACTTTTGCCATTTATTCTATCCTCCTTAAAAATGGATTTATTATCTATTTTAATATCTTTCCCCTTAAAAATCAAATGTATTCTTTAGCGCCAATTTTCTTCACACAGTAAAATTAGAGTAAATATTTTTTATTTTGCAATAATATTTATTATTCTTGAGGGCACATATATAACCTTGATTATGGTCTTTGACTCAAGACCTTTTGTGTTTTGCTTGGCTATCTCAAGAGCGGTGTCCTTATCAGCCTTTGCCGAAAGGGTTATTCTGGCTCTGACTTTTCCGTTGATTTGCACGGGAATTTCTATTTCATCCTGAACTAAATTCTCTTTGTTATATTTGGGCCAGCTGGATTTTTCAATTTTTTTATTGTTTATTATTTCGTACATTTCGCTTGTTATGTGCGGAACTATTGGGTTTATAACGATTAAAATTTTATTGAGCTCGTCTTTTGTGACAAATCCTCTTTGATATATTTCGTTAACCGTGGACATAACCTGCGCTATGGCTGTGTTAAACTTTAGCGCCTCAAAGTCATCTTCAACTTTTTTGATACACATATCTATGTTGACGCCTTCAGCTTTTTTGTTTTGTATCATGCTCATAAGATTCCACAGTTTATTTAGAAATCTGGAGCAACCTTTTATGGCGTCAGGATTCCATGGCGCGCTTTTTTCGTAGTCGCCAATAAAAAGAATGAACATCCTCAATACATCGGCTCCGTACTCTTTTATGACATCGTCGGGATTGACAACATTGTTTCTTGACTTTGACATCTTCTCTCCGTCAGAACCCAATATAAGACCCTGAGCCGACCTTCTTTTGTAAGGCTCTTCGTGGCTTACAACTCCGATATCATACAAAAACATATTCCAAAACCTTGAATAAATAAGGTGCCTTGTGACATGTTCCATGCCTCCATTGTACCAGTCAACCTGACCCCAATACTTGTATGCGTCGGGGTTTACGACATAATTATCGTCCCTAGGGCTCATATATCTAAGAAAATACCATGAACTTCCCGCCCACTGGGGCATTGTGTCGGTTTCTCTTGTTGCCTTTCCTCCGCATTTAGGGCATGTGGTGTTCACCCAATCCCTTACTTTTGCAAGGGGCGAGGATGCGTCGTCCGAAGGAGAAAAATCATCCATTTGGGGAAGTGTCAATGGCAAGTCCTTTTCGTCCATCGCAACTTGTCCGCACTTTTCGCAGTTTATTACGGGTATGGGCTCTCCCCAGTATCTCTGCCTGTTAAACGCCCAGTCTTTCATCTTATAATCGGTCTTGGGCTCGCCAATGTTATTTTCTTTCATATATGCAATAATCTTTTGTATAGCCTCGGGAACCTGAAGACCGTTCAAAATACCCGAGTTTACCATTTCGCCTTCTTCTTTGCTGACATACGCCTCTTTTTCAATGTCGCCGCCTTTTATGACCTCAATGATTGGCAAATCATATTTTTTTGCAAAATCATAGTCTCTTGTGTCATGGGCGGGAACTGCCATAATAGCGCCTGTTCCATAGTCCATCATAACATAATCGGCTGTAAATACGGGGATTTCTTTCTTAGTCAGGGGGTTTATGGCTTTTATGCCTTCTATCTTCACGCCGCTTTTTTCCTTTGCCATATGCACTCTTTCAAACTCTTTTTTAAGCTTTGCCTGAGCTTGATATTTTCTTATCTCGTCAATATTTTCTATGCTATTGGAAAAGTTTTCTATCATTGGGTGTTCGGGCGAGACCACAATAAATGTAGCTCCGTATATCGTGTCCGGTCTTGTGGTATAAACAATAAGTTGAAAATCATTATTATTGTCGGTAATTTTGAATTTGACATCGGCTCCGTGTGATTTTCCTATCCAATTTTTTTGTTCCACCTTTATTTTTTCAGGAAAATTGACTTTGTCTAATCCTTCAAGAAGTCTGTTTGCATACTTTCTTATTTTCAAAAACCACACATCTTTTTCTTTTTGGATAACTTCGCTGCCGCAGCGGTCGCATATGCCGTTTTGTGATTCCTCGTTGGCAAGTACTACTTTGCAGTCCGGACAGAAGTTGACAAAAGTTGTTGATTTGTACGCCAAACCTTTTTTGAACATTTTAAGAAAAATCCATTGCGTCCATTTATAATAATTCTCGTCGGTTGTGTCTACTGTTCTGTCCCAGTTGAAGCTGTAACCGATGGCTTTCATTTGTTCTTCAAATTTTCTGATATTGTTGTCTGTGACAACTCTTGGATGTTGTTTTGTTTGTAGCGCGTAGTTTTCGGTAGGAAGACCAAAAGCGTCATAACCAATGGGAAAAAGGGTGTTGTATCCCTGAAGTCTTTTCATCCGTGAGATAACTTCCATTGAGGAAAAGGCTCTGATATGTCCTACATGCAGTCCGCTGCCTGAAGGATAAGGAAATTCAATCAAAGCATAAAATTTCTTTTTGGCAGGGTCTTCTTTGACCTCAAATATTTTGTTCTCGTACCAGTATTTTTGCCATTTTTGTTCTATTTCTCTTGGTTTATATTCTTTGGTCATTTATTCTTTACCTCTTCTTTAAAATTCCAATTAATAATATCATGGTGGATTTTTTTTGTCAATTATACTGGCAAGCTTAACCTCTTTTTGTTATTATATTATTAAAAGAAGATATATTGGAGGCAAAATGCAAGCTTTTTCAGATAAACTTGTGGACTTTTTTGAAAATACGGGACTAAATATTCTCACAGCTATTGTAGTTTTGGTTCTTGGGCTTCTTATCATAAAAACCGTAGCCAGAATATCAAAAAGCTCCCTTCAAAGAACAGCGATTGAGGGAGCGACAGCGTCTTTTATCGTCTCAATAATAAATCTTATTCTCAAATTAGTGCTTTTGTTTATCGTAATAGGCATTTTGTTCCCTGACGCATCCGCCGGGTTTATTGCGGCAATAGGTACTGCCGGTCTTGCAATTGGTCTTGCCCTTCAGGGCAGCCTTGCAAATTTTGCAAACGGTATAATAATTATTTTTACAAAACCTTTCAAAGAAGGCGATTATGTGAAAATAGGGGCGATTGAGGGCAGCATAAGGTCTATAAACATTCTGAATACCGAGCTCTTAACTATTGACAATAAAAAAATCGTGCTTAACAACACAAAAATTGTCAACAGCGAAATTACTAATTACACCGCAAGACCCACAAGAAGATTGGACCTTAATTTTTCAGTGGCCTATGGTTCGGATATGAAAAAAGTTTTGAAAATCTTAAATGATATAGCAAAGAACCATCAAAAAATATTCGACACTCCTCCGCCATTAATCAGAATGAATGAGCATGGAGATAATAGCGTAATATTTTGTTTCAGAGTTTGGTTGTTAACATCGGATTATTGGGATGTGTATTATGATATGATGGAACAAGTCTTTTTTGATTTTCAGAAAAACGGTATTGAGATACCCTATAACAAAATGGATGTTTACCTGACAAACGCCGGGGGCAAAAATGAAAAAAGCTCTTAATCTTTTAGCTATTGTTGCCTTTTGCGTGATTGTAGCAATAGCTATATTGTTTTTTTCCGATACTTTGCAGATTTATTTATGGGTGGAATATCTTCTTCTCATAAGCGCGTTAATAGTGCTTGTGGCAATATATGTAAGGTTCGGCAAACGAACTGTATTTGACGAATGTATATTTTGCCTCAAAAAAGCCTCAAAGGGACTCAAAAAATTAAAGTTTTCTCGTTCGGATAAATTGTTAGCCATAAAGCTTTTGAACATAAAAAACTACTTGGCTTTCGCTGTAAGATACCTTGAGGAAATTCAGAACAGCTTTGATCTTTATGAATTAAAAATAAACACAAATGAATTAAAAGATATCTCCGAACATATCACAACAAAAAACATAAACGACATAAAAGAAAATCAAATATTCTATTTAGATATTATTGATAATACAATGAAAAAAGTATGTAAAGAAGACCAACAAAGAAAAGAGGCTATACTCGCCGATAAAGAAAAAAAGAAAAAAGAACTTAATTCAAAAAAATAAGCTCCTATTTTAATTAATAAGACGAACAGTTTCCGAATACATTATTTATATGAATTATGTATTTTTTATGATACTTATCGCATCAGTATATTTATTGACAAAAGAAAGTCCGGAAAAAGTTATGTCAGGCATGCTTGAAGGCGTCACAAGCGGCGTCAGTTTGGCGATAAAGCTGTTTGCAATATATGCAATTTGGCTTTCAGTGCTCAAAATAATTGAAAAGTCCAAATTGGACAAATCCCTTGCAAAAAAACTGAAAAAACCTATTAATTTTCTTTTTAAGGGCGAAAACGAAAAAGCCTATGAATACCTTTCTCTAAATTTGTCGGCAAACATATTGGGAATGGGCGGCGCAGCAACTCCAACGGGTATAAAATCAATAGAGGAAATGACCTTGCATAAAA
>CAZVHD010000117.1:0-5508 GCA_964626765.1 uncultured Christensenella sp. | reverse complement strand
AAAACCTTGAATTGGAATACGGTCAAAAATGCCCTGTTTGCTTTTCTCTAGTTATGAATAAAGACTCCATACAAATTGAGAAAGCTAAAGAGCTTGAAGAAAGATTGGCAAGCCTTTATGAACAGTTGGAAAAAACAAATGAATATGAAAAAGAGTATCAAAAGAAACAAGAGGGAATAAACAAGCGCTATGGCGAATTAAACGCCAGAATAAATATAAGCTATCTCTATATAGAATCATTGAAAGAAAGTATACTCTCAAAGACCAATATCATAATGAATATCTACAACGAGAGTAATATATCAGACGCCCTTCAGCTTACGGGCAGAATGAATGAGGCTATGAATGAATATGAAAGGTTGGTGCAATTATCAAATCAAATCAGAACCTTAAAAAACAGAATTGAAACCAATAAGGAAAAACTTGCTTTTTATGAAAAAGAAAGAAAACAACTCGAAGAGGAGCTTTTGCCCAATTCATTACAAAGATATACTTTTGCATCAGAAAGTTTACAGCAGGCAGAAAACAAATATAAAAAGCTGGAACAAATTCTAGGCGGGGTTAAAGCCGAGGAAAGGCTTGAAGAATTGACCCTAACAGAAAAAGAATCTTTTACGCTGGAAGAGGAACTGGCTAAAAAAAGAGCGAAGCTTGATGACCTTATGGGAGAGAAAGAGGGCTTAGAAAAGCTATTCTTCGCAATACAAGGAAGACAAAAGAAAATTAAAATAAATGACGAGGAATGCGACTATACCGCCCTCGTAATTAAGACTGCAGGTAAATTTATTGACGAAATAATAGAAGAGATAAGAAAGAGCGAGGAAGAAGCCGAGCAGATAAAAGTTGAATTAGCCGCGGTGAAAAAGGTGCTTGAAAAGTATAAACTCGACAGAAGTCAAAAAGCAAGAGAAATGGATATGCTAAAAGCAAGACTTGCCTCTGACGAAGAGGTGCTTGGACAGGTTATGACAGACTATGAAAATAAAGTAACCGCGCTCAATGTCAAAAACACATTTGAACTGGAAAAGCTTATACTCTCAGAGGAGAGAAAAGCCTCAATCAAAGAAGAAATAACAACTCATTATCAAAACCTATCTGTTCACGAGAGCAATATCCAAAGACTGGAAAATACAATTAAACGATACAAGGAAGAATTAGATAATCTTGATGAAAACAAAGAGTTGTACAAGAATTTGAACACAAAAATTGAAGAGCTTGGGCAAAAAATTGCCGATGTCTATGCCCACAGAAGAGAACTGAAAAGCCAAGCAAAACAGGTATTGGCTCTTAAAGACAAGCTCAAAAAATATCAAGAAAAAATAGATTTCCTGAAAGAAGTCAGCCATATGCTTAAAAAAAGCGGAGACATACCAAAGTTTATAATAAAATTGGCAAGCAAGAAGCTCTATACTTTGACAAAGGGCAAATATAATTTGGATATAGCTGACGGGGAACTTGTGCTCATAAACAACAATGAGGGAGGCAAGGTCGTTGAAAGAGATAACTATAAGAGAGACGACAAAATGCTTGTATCCTTTGTTTTGGGCGTCGCCTTGCATAGAACCTTAATAGATATGATAGGCGGAGAGAGCTTTATGCTTATATTCCCACTCAAGGAAAAAGAAACATCCAAAGACATAGCTTACGCTCTCACTACCTATGCCAAAAAGAGATATTTGATGGTGGTTACCGAAAATCCCGGCATCTTGGATAGCCTTATTAAAGTAATATAAACACTAGGATTAAGGGAGAGGCGCATAAAAAAAATGGATTACAAAGAAGATTTTTTGAATATCTACAAGGAGAACATAAAAAGAGAAGGAAGCGACAAACTTTTGGAGTGGATTCAAAAGAGCGACTTTTTCACCGCCCCCGCAAGCACAAGGTTCCATTCTGCTCATGAGGGAGGTCTTTGCGAACATAGCGTAAAGACCTATTACAGGTTTATACAAAATCTAGATATGGAATATGAAGGAATGTGGGAGGAGAAAATAAGCCATGAAAGCGTGGCGATTATCGCTTTATTACACGATGTATGCAAAGTGGACTACTACAAAATAGAATATCGAAATGTCAAGAAGGAAGGTGTCTGGGAGATTATTCCTTATTTTACCGTTGACGACAAGTTGCCTTACGGTCACGGAGAAAAATCCGTTTACATACTTTCGGCTTTTATGAAACTTACAAGAGACGAGGCTATGGCGATAAATTGGCATATGGGCGGATATGACCAAAGAGTACTTGGCGGCAGTTATGCGTTGAGCTCTGTATTTTACAAGTATCCATTAAGTTTGCTTTTTCATATTGCAGATGTTCAGGCAACTTATCTAGACGAAAAGATTTAATAAATAATAAAAAAGAGAACAATAAAAAAGAGTTTGCTATAAAAAAGCAAACTCTTTTTTCATTAGGGGGAAAATGTAGATTAATTTTCCTTATCGTCTTTTGTGTCTTTATTCTTATTATCTTTTGTTGTTTCTTTATTGTCCTCTGATTTTTGAGGCTCTTTAACGGATGAACTCTCTTTTTGTTCGTTCTTTTGCGGCGAAGTTTGCTCTGCAGGTTTACTCTCACTATTTTTTTTATCGTCTTCTTTCACAATAATGGTGCTTGCCGGACTGAAGGGAGAAGGGTTATGGTTGTTGTCATATTCCTTTTTTTTCTTGAGCTTTTCTTCGATATACTCATTTATTTCCTTCAAAGGTTTTCTTTGTACTAGCATATCGACTTCGTCAGAATAAATTGTTTCTCTTTCGAAAAGAAGTTTAACCATGTTTTCTAAAATATCCAAATTGTCCTTAAGGGCTTTATAGGCTCTTTCATAATTTGTTTGAACAATTCTTTGTATTTCGTTGTCAATAATAGCTGCTATCTTTTCGCTATAATTTTGTTGTGTTTTATAATCTCTTCCGATAAACACTTCCTGGTCGCCGCCAAAGAAGAGGTTTTTGAGTTTTTCGCTCATGCCCCATTCGCAAACCATACTTCTGGCTATTTGGGTGACCCTTTTCAGGTCGTGAGAGGCGCCGGTTGAGATATCCTGTATTACTATCTCCTCTGCGGCTCTACCGCCGAGAACCATGGCAATTTCATCTAGAAGCCTGTTCATAGTAATATGGTTGTCATCATTTTTGGGAAGGGAAAGAGTATATCCCGCCGCCATACCTCTTGGTATAATGGATACTTCTTGCACATCGTTGCAAAATTTCATAAATTTTGCCACAAGGGCGTGACCTGCCTCGTGATAAGCGGTTATTCTCTTGTCGCTTTCCGTTATCAGTCTGGATTTTTTTTGAGGTCCGGCAATAACCTTGTTTATACCTTCGAGAAGGTCTCCCATGAGTATAACAGTTCTGTTATTTCTTGCTGCAAGGATGGCTGCCTCATTGAGGAGATTGGCGATATCTGCTCCGCTAAATCCGCTTGTAAGTCGAGCAAGGTTTCTAAAGTCTATATCTTTTGCTATGGGTTTATTTCTGGCGTGAACTTTGAATATGGCCTCTCTTCCTTTTACATCGGGGATATGAACATAAACCTGCCTATCAAACCTGCCCGGTCTCATAAGAGCGGGGTCTAGGATATCAACTCTATTTGTTGCCGCCATAATAACAATACCGTCATTTGTGGTGAAACCGTCCATTTCCACAAGCAACTGATTCAGGGTTTGTTCTCTTTCATCGTTGCCACCGCCAAGTCCGGCTCCTCTTTGTCTTCCCACAGCGTCAATTTCATCTATGAAAAGAATACATGGCATATTCTTCTTTGCTTGGGTGAAAAGGTCTCTTACTCTGGATGCGCCTACGCCTACGAACATTTCAACAAAATCCGAACCGGAGATTGAGAAAAAAGGAACATTTGCTTCGCCGGCAACGGCTTTTGCAAAAAGAGTTTTTCCTGTTCCGGGAGGACCGACCAAAAGCACGCCTTTGGGTATTCTTGCTCCCAAATTAATGAATTTTTTCGGATTTTTCAAAAAGTCAACAATTTCTGCTAGCTCTTCTTTTTCCTCTTCAGCGCCCGCCACATCGGAAAATCTTACTTTTACGCCGGTGTTGAGTCTGGCTTTGTTTTTGCCAAAGTTCATAGCGCTGCTAGCGCCTTTGCCGCCACGCATGGACATAATAATGAAAAAGACCATTATGCCGATGAGAACAAAGGATAAGATAGGAAGTACATTCGTCCAGAAATTTCCCTCGGAGGGGTCATTTAGAGCTATATAAGGGATTTTCTCAAAGCCGTCCAAGCCTTCAAGCTGTTGTTTGTCGTAGATTTCTCTTACATCTTCGGCTACGGTGGTTCTATCCGTTATGATACAGGTATAGTCGGAATTTCTTTCATTTTCTATAAATTCGTCATGTGAAAATTCTGAATCTTCAAGTCTTACTCTTAACTCATAGCTGCCTGTCAGTATTATCCCGGCAACACTTCCTTGTTCAACATCTTGAATGAATTCACTATATACTTTTTGTTCAGGAGTTTCACCAAATATTCCGTTGCTCCAAAGCAAAGATGATATAAGTATTGTTCCTAAGACTATTGCCAAAATTACGAATACAGTTTTTCTGTTGTTAGTATTATTCATTAATTCCTCTTAAAACTTATTATGATAAATTAGAATGTAATTATATCATAATAATATAGTCTTGGCAACAAGAATAGAGCTAGGAAACTTAAACTATTCGTTCTTTTTCCCGCAAAAAAAGCTGCTTTATGTTGTAGTTGTATTTGACAAGGCTAATAGTAATTTTAGCGATAACATCGGCCATTTTTTGGACCAAAAATATATCGGCGCTTTTTAAGGCGTGAAGGTTGTCTTTATCGGCCTTTGCGACTATTCCTACAAGCGCCACATCTCCTATTAGCTTATTATTCTTTTTTAGCGCTCCGCCCGCCACAAGACCTTTTGATGATATTTTGACCTTGCCTATATCCTCTTCTTTTCCCACACATGCGTCAATCGCCACAATAAGACTGTTTTTGTGATGAAGGCGCACATGCTCAATATAGTCGTCATAATTGACACCGGTGACTGGTTTTGCGGTGTGTCCGTAAACATATGCGTCAATATTGTATTTCATAATCAATAAGTCGCCGACTCTCGGACCCAAACTGTCACCGGGCACTTTATTTGTACCTATACATAGAATTACCGGTTTTGTCATTTTAACTCCTCTGAATTTAATATGAGCCTTGACCAATAAGTGGAAAATATACTGATTTTTATAATATAAATATAATATATGTAAA
Organism: uncultured Christensenella sp.; assembly: GCA_964626765.1. GTDB lineage: Bacteria > Bacillota > Clostridia > Christensenellales > DTU072 > DTU072. The sequence continues at coordinate 261 of CAZVHD010000117.1, read as the reverse complement.
TTATTGTATCTAAATAAGTCATAATTTTTATCTTGCAATTTATAGGCAAATATGATAAACTTTCTTTATCTAAATCAATATAATTTATTAACAAGTATAAGGCTGGAGGCGATATGTCGAATTTATTGGGTGGTATAAGCATACTTGATGTCATAATCATAGCATTGACAATTTTATTGTTATTGTTTGGTATATGGCGTGGAATGTTCAAGATGGTTTATGGGTTTATATCATCGGTTTTAGCCCTTGTTCTTGCTGTAC
>CAZVHD010000116.1:0-5519 GCA_964626765.1 uncultured Christensenella sp. | reverse complement strand
CAGACCCTAGCCCGTCCATAAGTCTTAAATGTATCGTAGCGGTACCGTCTTTTCTTAATGTTATGGCGCTATTTTTATGAAGAAGAAGATTTAAGGATATACCTTTTATGCTGCTTTCTTTTCTATTTATGTAAAAGATTGTATCTTCTTCAACAAGTCTGCCCTTTGTTTGTGAACAGGCTGTGAACAAAAACACACAAGATACAATTAATGATAAAGTTATTAACGCTATTAATTTTTTTGTTATATTTTTCATTATATATTTCTCCTCAAATTAATAAATAGGAAGCTTGTCTTTTATGGCTTCAAAATATATTCTTGTCACTTCAGGACAATCCTCACCGCTATCAATAAGATTCTTGACAGCGGTTACATCAACAGCTTGAGAATACAATCGTTCAATTTGTTCCTTTTTCATATCTTTATAGTTTTTCACAGCGTTTTGTTTATCTGCAAGTCCGAGCTTGTTAAGTTTGGCTTGAGTTAAATCGGCAAGTACAGCGTGACCTTCAAAGGAAGGATGCACACAGTCTACGGAAATAAGGGCTTTGCCACGGTCGGGGTCTTGTTCATATATTCTCCCGAATTCTGTATAAGAGTCCATAAGGTGAAATTCACCTGGATTTTCTTCTAGGTAATCACTCATTATTCCATTTATTTTGTTCAAAAGAATACCCGCTATGTCTCTATATTCAGATGGTTGAACTCCCAGATTATCAAGTTCAGAGCGATAATGCTCATTTATTAACCAGGTATTTTCAAAAACAGGATTATAAACATTTTGGAAAAAAAGCGTGGCGTCAGGGTTATAAGCTCTTAATAGCCATACAATATCTGCAAAATATACCGATGATTCTTCCACAATGCTATCAACTTTTGTGGAATCGTTTTGCGCTGTTGCCAAAATGAGTTTTCCAAGGTCGTTGAGCAATAAATCATTTCCCAATATTGAAACATGAATAATATCGGCATCTTTTATTTCCGTTCTAGACATTATCACACCATTATCATCTCGTTTTATGAAACTTAACAGTTGTCTAGATCTACTGCCGCTAACGGCGTAATTTATAAATCTGTACTCATTTCTAATGCCTAAAATACCATAATAGGAATACCGTTCTCTTTCTGAGATAGGGCTCATACCGGCAAGGCCCTCTGCAATTGAGTCACCTAAGTAAACAATGGTTACGGGCTTTTCGTAGTATCCAAAAGCGGCAAAAGAAAAAATTGTGATTGAAAGTACAACCAAAATGATTAAAGAAGCAAAAAGTTTTTTCATATTTTGAAACTCCCCTAGAGATATAATACTATATTAATACTTTACTCTTTTGTTGTCAATATCAAATCCTATATAAAAGATATTCATTGTGAAGAGGTATTTATTTTTGGTTAAAATCTATATTCGTTAATGAAAAAAACCTATACTGGAATCTTATATTCTGATAGCTTGAGATAGTCGTATAGCGTGATTTTAAGCCCTTAAAAACACGCCACATTGGTAATTGAACTTGCCAGAATAAGATAATGAAATCCGCTGACATATTATTGTCAGCGGACTACATTTCAATTAACGCATCGCTAAAAAAATAGAGAATAACTTTTTCTTTTTGAATAAAATCTCGCATTATATCAGCTGCCTTGTTAAAAAGTTATTTACTCTTAAATTTTTTATTATGCTAAGTTATTTGCCTGACTTTGCATAATAAATGGGTTAAGCCATCCTAAAGCAAAGATTGACAATATAAGATAAAGCATGGAATTGTCACTTGCTCCTAGTTTTGCAAGTCTTTTGCCTGCAGCGTATTGCCAATATAAAGCGTAGATACCAAAAGTGATGATAGTCATTAATAAATGCATAAAACCGCCAAATCCTTCATCTGTCTCTTCTTTGAGTTGGTTTTGGAATGATATGTACCAATAAAGGGCATAAAACCCCAGTGTAACTATTGATAATAAAATCATCACAAAAATAGATCTGTTTTTCATAAAATCTCCTTACAATAAAAAATTATACATATTATAGCACTAATCTATTCAAATGCAAGAGTAAATAGAATATTATCTTATCTTTTTTATTGAATTTTTTTCTATTGAAGCGTATACTTGTAAATGAATCACATTTAATGAGAGAGATTATGAAAGAATTTATATTTACAAGTTTTGATGACACTAAACTAAATTGCACCCTATGGGACGATGTAAAAGAGCCCAAGGGCGTTATTCAGATAATACATGGCATGAATTCATATGCTGCTATGTATGATGATTTTGCCAAAATTCTAAACAATCACAATTATATAGTTTTTGCAGATGACCATAGAGGGCATGGAATGACCGCCGGAAAAGAGAAACTGGGACAGGTCGGCAAAGATAATTTTATGAATTGCGTTAAAGACCAGATAGAATTCACCAAAATGCTCAAAGAAAAATATAACTTACCCGTGCAGCTTTTTGCTCACAGCTATGGTTCTTTTCTTGCCCAAAGATATATTCAGCTTGCTGGGAACTTAATAAGTGGAGTTATTCTTAGCGGTTCAGCGTATATGGGAGGCAAAAGACTGATTTTAGGAAAAATTATAACAGCCGTACAAAGCCTTTTCTTTGATATTAATAAAAAAGATAAGCTGCTTTATAAGATGACATATAAATCAAACAACAAGCCCTTTTTATCAGATAATCTTGATAACGCATGGATAAACCGTAATTTGGAAAAGGTCAAACAATTTAATGATGACCCGCTATGTGGATATATAGTCTCAATCGGTTTTTATTATTCCTTAATGAGAGGTCTTATTGAATGTTACATAAAGCAAAACCTTGAAAAAATACCTTTGGATTTGCCAATATTTATTATGAGCGGGGCTTTGGACCCCTTAGGAGAAATGGGGAAAAAAGTAGAACAGCTGTATGAGCTTTATGAAAACATAGGAATAAAAAACTTAGCTATCAAAATTTATGACAATGTGCGTCATGAGCTGACTGGCGACCCCGATCAAGACAAAATAATATCCCAAATGCTGGATTTTTATAATAAAAATGCCCTATTAAAAGAATAAAAAAAGAATCGTTGCAGTTTGCAGACGATTCCTTATTATATAATGAATAATCATTATATTTATTATCTTTAGAGTATTTGATAAATTCAATTATCGTTATTTTATTATTTCAAACCAGTCAATAATGCTGACCTCGTCCGTATTCCCTCTGTCATGTTCATATGATATGTAATTTAGTGTGTTGTTTTCGATTATTACTTTAGAAAAGACAGGCTTATTAGGTTTTTCTAGGTCTCCGACTTCAATAAGGTGATTGTTTAAGTCTTTGGAATTATTGTAAAATTTTGAGCCAATAGCTCTATTTATTGAATATATAACGCCATCGGGGCTGTTGTATGTAATTTTTGTGGTTCCGTCTAATTGAGTCTCTGTTCTTGAGTCCCAGCTCCCAATTTCTTTATCTATGAGCGGGTAAGTCCTGCAGTATATATGGTCATGCCCATTGAGAACCAAATCAACTCCGTATTCTGAAAGAACAGGCACGATATGCTCTCTTATGAGCATAACATCGCTTTGCTCAGCATGGTTTCCGCTAGAAAAAGGCGATTTATGAAAAGCTACAATCTTAAACATTTTGTCGCTGTTTGACAAGATGTTTTCCAGCCATGTAATTTGACTTGAAAAGGATAAGACATTGGTGTCTAACACTGCAAAAACGGCATTGCCATATTCATAAGAATATTGAATTCTACTGGTTTCCGCGCTTGATAGGGTGTCTATATGGAAATGATAATTTATTGGCGGTGGCAATATTTCGTGGTTTCCACTGGCGGGCGCCATTGTCGTTTTCATCATCATATCTTGAGTTGTTTCAAAAAACAAATCCCACTCAGGAGCGACAAAACCTGTTTCAACAAGGTCGCCGGTGGCCATAATAAAATCAGGAACACCCGCAGTTTCAAACGCTTTTGACAAGGTGTCTTCATAAGCATCAAACTGTTCAGCATTTTTTGCCTGAGAGTCTGTTATATGTAAAAATTCAAAAGAATTGTCTTTATCATCAGTTGAAAAGTATCCCCAAGGGCTCCAGGTATTTTTTTCTTCAGAGCCCACTCGGTAATAATACTTTGTTCCCGGCTCCAAGTTATCCGCCACTCCATAATGCCTAAGTTGGGACGGGTAAACATATTCGGTATAATGAGATTCGGCTGTAACTGTAATATTGTCATTGTCTCTGAAATTGGGAGATTGTTCTTCGGCTTTAGCAGGGTCGAGTTGAATGTTGCATATATCAGCATAGTTTTCATCTTCTGTAAAAAAACTAAAGCCTCTTGACGAAGAGGGATCCCCATAAAAGGAAACAGCAATTTTTGTAAATTCATCTGAAAAAGTATAGCCATCGCTTCTGTATTTCAAGCCTGCTACCAACATAAAGACAATTGAGAAACAGACAATTATGATAATTGTTGTTGAAATAATTTTTTTCATTTTATCACCTATAATTTTTTTACAAGATATATCTAGTTTACTATATATTCATAGCTTATTCAATACATAATTAATTATATTTTGATAATTAATCAACTTTACTGTACTTTTTTTAGGCAGAAAAAATCATATTGCTTTATCATTTTATGTATGTTATTATAAAAAAGAATTTGAATATCTTTTTTTAGGATAAGGGTAATAGTATGTATAAGTTTAAGATAATTTTATACGGAATAATTTGCCTCATAATCGTGGGATCTTTAATTGTTGCAGGGGTCGGATATGAATCAATAAGCGAAAGTTATGATAAGACTATTGTGTATCTTGGAGATTCCATTTGCGAAGGTATTTTGGGTTCCTCTCCTTTTTCAGAAAGGGATAGTTACGCTTATTTTGCAACAATAGGAAGACGCAATAATTACCGATATGTGGATAGATCAGTTTCAGGTGACACAACAATAAAAATGTATAATAGGCTCACAAGAACAAATACACAGGATTTGGAGCGCCAATATTGGGTATCACAAGCTGATATAATACATATATCTATTTTGGGAAATGATCTATTGGGTGGAAATATCGGCAAAACGGCAATTGAGGTTTTTCAAGACGATTTTTCGAATATTCAGACTATGCTTGCAAGAGCAAGCATGTATTTTGATTTATCAATTCAAAGAATAAAAGAGCTCAATCCCGACGCTTTAATTTTAGTAAACACCCTATATAATCCTTTGGATGCTGAAACTACTTTGCTTACACAGTCGCAAAAGAATGAATTTTTGGAGCTAGCTGAAGGAGATGAAGAGCAATTCCGCATAATTGGTACTGAGCTTTTAAATAATCTGAACAGCGTCATTTATGATTATTTGGAAGAAAATCCAAAAGCTTTTGAGATTATTGATGTCTATACTGCCTTTGACAATGTTTATAATAAAAATTATAATGACGGAGTAGCTCTTCTTTATGGCGACTGGCTTCATCCCTCGAATGAAGGGCATGCTGTTATTGGAAATCTTATTCAAAGAAAACTTGAAC
>CAZVHD010000115.1:0-5522 GCA_964626765.1 uncultured Christensenella sp. | reverse complement strand
AAGGCATTTCCACTGACTGTCATATACCTTTCATAACTAGGCTTTCCTTTGGTGATTGCTTCATAAAGGGCAAGGGCTGTTGCAACATTATCCACCACACATCCCACATCGGAAGGCAACCCGCCTTTGGGCACTTCCAGTCTTGTCAAAGCGTATATAAGCTGCTTTTCACCCCCTTGGGGGTATTTTGTTTTCAAAGCTTGAATTTTTATATCGTCTTTGCAGAACTTTTGCATTTCCTCAATAGCTTTGGGCTTATTGTCCTCAATTGCCAAATAAACATACTCGGCTTTGAGTGCTTTTTTCATCTGTCTGATGCCTTGGGCAAGCTCATAGCCTCTCTCCAACATAAGCCGATAATCGGCTGTAATATATGGCTCGCATTCCGCTCCGTTGATAATAAGATATTTTATAGGATTTTTTGGCATAAGTTTTACATGAGTTGGAAAGCAAGCTCCTCCCATTCCAACAATTCCCGCATCTTTTGTTCTTTTAACAATATCTTCGGGAGATGGGTTATGTAATGGAGGCATATTCTCTTCTTCATACCTTTTGTCATTAGCTATGCAAATATGGTCGTCTTTTTGGCCGTTCACATTTTCTCTTTTGACTATGCCCTCAACCATGCCGCTTACGCTACTGAATACATTTGCGGATATGAAGCTTGCTGCCTCCCCAATCAAGGTTCCCGCTTTGACCTCATCGCCTTTTACCACAACAGGTTTGCTTGGAGCTCCTATATGCTGTGATAAAGGTATATAAACTTTTTCTCCCGGTAGCATAATCTCAGAGACAAGGTTCTTTGTTATGTCCTTTTTGTCTTTAGGATGAATTCCAAATCTAAAAGTAGCTTTCAAAATACACTCTCCTTTTTTACTCCTAGAATATTATAATTGATACCGGTATTATTGTAAAGGTCATACCATCCTTTTTATAAAAGGATTTCACTTATTTTATACCGATATTCTTAACAAATATTTGGTTTTTGTGATTAAGAGTAAATTTTGAGGATTTAAGGTCCTCATTTATGCTATTTTTATAGCTTGAGCATATCGTTTCATCAAGATTAACTTTTGTGGGAGTTATATCTTCTGTAACAATATGAAGTTCCTTGCCCACATAACTTTCATCCAGATTAAATCTGTAAAAACCTCCGCGGTTTGTAAGCTTTGTGGAAATGAGTATATCGTTATTGTAAAGCTTGACTTTCACGCCCTCGTATCTTGTGGCAAAACTGCCGTCCATTATGCCATTGTTGTTGGTATCCTTAAAGGCATATCCTACGATACGGGCGCTATCAAATCCCGTTGAATAAATCTCGTCATCACAAACACATCTTGTAGTATTTTTTACCATTTTATAAATCCCGCCAAATTGCCCTCCGACAAAAGGCGTGGGTACGCTTGCCGACATCGCATAATTAAGATTGGCAACGGATGAGTCCCAGTATTTATATTCCATTGATTCACTGTACCAATCAACCGCCACTTGATGCCTATTGGCAATGACATCGTCAATACTGCCTTCTATGTAACTGCTGTCAACTTTAATAAAAGCCGCTGCCTCTTCCAATAATTTTATGTCTTGCTTATCTCCCAAAATATCAGCATAACCTGAATGAATATATTCTACTGCAATACCTATTTCTTTGTATTTGTTTATCACATCAACATAAAGTCTGGCGCTGCCCTCCTCAGCTACTGTCTTATCCAGCCAGGGAACATACATCTCGTTTTTCATAGATGATACAAAGGGGTCAAGCATAACCACTCTGGTAAACATAAATCGATCTTCCATAACACCTTTATCTACTAAAGTATAGATATATGATGAAACGCCCATTGCCAAATCACCGCCCATGGAATGACCTAAAAACCTGATTTCAGGCGCGTTAATGTCATAATTTGTCATAAATTCATTGTAGAACGCTCCAAAAATCTCCGCAACGCTATAACAGTCCTTTTTATAAGCGACCTGTCGTTTGCCAAATTCGTCTTTATAGGCAAAGGGGTGGTCTGCTCTTGTCCAAATCTTTTTTTCAATGGAATTAAAGTCTATATCATCAGATAACTGGCTCCAGCGAAAAACAAAGGCGTTATACCCCGCGTCTTGCCAAATGTCTTTTTCCCTGAACCTTAATCTCATATCATATCCGCCGTCATACAACATACCATGCGTGAATATAACAATAGGCTTTGTGGGGTCAATGTCCAGATTGTCTTCCAAAACAGACCTTGCTTCATCGCCTTCATAATAGAATAAGCCCGTGCTCTTTTCATAGAGTTTTGCTCTTTCGCCTCCCGGCTGTCCGTCTACCAATCCGACCTCATCCAATGAAAGATTCTCAACCTCGGGAAGATGAGGCTTGTCAGCAATATTTGCGTATCCTATCTTTGATACATATGCCAAAACAGACAGTACCAAAATTATTAAGACGCTTAAAACAATAATATTTATTTTTTTCATATAATAACCCCCTGGGTGGACTTCATAAGCCTGTTCATTATGGAATATTCCAGCTCCTTATCAGAAAATTCCTCAATGATAATCAAATCAAATTCTTTTTCCGCCTTTCGCATAGACGCGTAAAGATTTTTTGCGACTTCTTCGGGAGTTGTTCCCAATTCAATAAAAAATCTTTGCTTGTCATTAACAAAATTATTTTTTCCGATAATAACAGCTTTTTTACCTTCTTTCAAAACTCTGTCATATTCCCTTTGCGCGCTTTGTGGGCTTCTTGCAAGAACACAATCTACGACAGGGGCATAGTGCTTATATTTCATTCCAGGAGCATGAGCGATTGCCACCCTCCCGGTATAATTTCTGACTTTTGGCAAGACCTGTAAGAGCATACTGATTGTAACGCTTCCCGGTCTTAAAACGATGGGAATATCTCCCGACAAGTCCAAAACCGTGCTTTCAATACCCACCTCACAATCGCCACCATCCAGTATCATAGGTATTCTTCCCTGCAAATCATCATATACATCAACAGCTCTTGTCGGGCTGATTCTTGATGATGTGTTTGCGGAAGGAGCGGCAATGGGGCGTCCTGACTTTTCTATAAGTTGTCTTGCTATATAATGCGCGGGTATTCTGATGCCAACCGTATCAAGCCCTGCTGTTATGGAATTGTCTATGATTTTTCTTTTTTTCAAAACCACTGTGACAGGACCGGGCGCAAACGCCTCAAATACTTTGTCTGCAAGCTCGTTATTATAAGCGTATTTATTAACATCTTCTTTTTTTGCTATATGCACAATAAGCGGATTGTCTTGCGGTCTTTTTTTTGCCTCAAAAATCTTTTTTATAGAATTTTTATTCAAGGCGTCTCCGCCCAAACCGTAAACGGTCTCCGTGGGAAAAGCCACCACTTGTCCTTTTCTAATTAATTCGGCCGCTTCCTCTATTCTTTCCAATCCTACAATAACTGTTTTCATTTTCCCTTTTATTCTCTTTTATAGGCTATTTTTAGTTTAATTCAAAAATATATCCTTTATTGTCTTTTGTTGCTGTAACGGTGGATTTTACGAACTTTCCATCTTGAAGAAATGTTTCAATAACATCTATATTGTCATACTCATTTGGTAAAAGCTCTTCGCCTGCAAAAGTCTTAAGCCCTACTTTTTCTCCGTCGGTGGTGACATAAACTCCGTTTCTTACAGCGTAAACATCATTAAGCAAAGTTTCATTTTGTCCAAACTTCTTTGTCTTATCAATTCTACAATAACGATAGTCGTCATTGACCTTATACATGCCAATGGCGTAATCTCCAACGAATATTGATAGCTCAAGAAACTTAAAATGTGTAATTTGTCTTCCGCTCTCTTTTTCAAAGGCGGCATAATACATGTCGGTTGAATCTTCTCTGAGGCTGTATTCCGCAGCTATTAGCGCTCCATTATTATAAGCTATGTTCTGATAGCCATAATTGCCTTGGTTATATTCTTTCAGGGTTTGAATTTTATTGTTTTCGTCTATTATTTGTACATCGCCAAGACCCATTTCATAATCAGGGTCGCTTATTTGCACACCTGCCCCGTCCACAAACAAAGGAGGCATAAATATGTTTTCTTGAGGATGATAAATGTTTGCATTATCATCCATCATAACAAAGGATACAACATATCTTTCGGGTTGATTTTCGTAAGGGAAATAGTAATAATAAACTATACTCATACCATCCTTTGGCAAAGCCCCCACCGGCATAGAAGGAGGATAATAAGCAATCTTTCCATCAATGCCTTCCTCAAGAGAATTGTTGAGATAATCAGCTATATCCCTTGTGCTGTCCTCATTGTATTTATTTGCAACCATATCGGGCACAAGTTTGTCGTTAGAGCGGTTTATTTTTGTTTGGGAATTGTATCTGTCAGAGCGCATAAGAAGATAATGAGATAAGGGCATGCCTGTAAGCTCGTCAAAACTGTCAATCAAAATAAATTTGCCATCCATGTATTCTTCAATAAAATCCCTTTCTTCGGATGAGCTTTCCTCTTCCTCTATTTGAATATATCCCTGTCTCAAAAACCAATTATTACCTAAATAAGATACCATAGTGGTCATAATGTCAGTCAAATCCTCTTCAGTGTCCTCGGGAAAAGGTCTGTAGGTGTCTGTTGCAATGAGATATCCGTTTTCATCAAGGGTATTCACTTTATAAAAATCCGCCTTCTCATTTGTCATTGCCACAAGGTTATTATCAGCTTTCATAAAAGAGTATGTGCTATCAGCCCTGACCTTGAAGACCTCCAAAAGTTTATGCGAAGTTTTATAGTCATAGAATGTGATTGTATTTGATTCTGCTTTTATATCGGATATATCGTTCATAACAGCTATATAATCGTCACCGACAAACCTGATTTGAGATACCAGACCGGTATAAGGGGTGTCGAAGTCTGTACGATTGCCGGCATTTTCACCTCTGAACTTGACAACCCCAATATGTGGAACTACTGTTTCGCCATCAACTCTGGGCTCAACTACAATAGCGTAATCTCCTTTTATTGCAACAATTGTGAGATAAGAGGGGGGAATAAACTCCTCTGTTTGTGAAGAAAAACCAAATAAATTAAATTCTCCGCTTATCTCATCCTTAAATTCATCGGGCAGGCTTTCATAAGATTGGCGGTGATAGTCCTGCGCTGTTACATAAACATCACTTCTAATATCATAACTTGCAACCTTGACGCCCTGTCTCATTTCTTGCTTAAGCTCAATTTCTGTAAACTCCTCAGCAGACGAAAATGTATTGAAATATCCCTTAAATACGGTGTACGGGTCCTCGTCGGATGGTAAAACCAAAAAAACTACTGCCGTAATGACAGTAAAAACCAAAATAAGTATTTTTTTGTATAACAAAAGTTTCTGTGCTTTAATGCCTTTTAGAAAAGGTAATTTCTTTGAAGTTTTTCCCTTTTCTGACAGCGGGCTTTTGTCTTTAATTGCTGAATTCATAGCTTAATAATATCAGAAATAACCCTTTCAGTCAATATTTATAACTTTATATTTACTATATAAAA
>CAZVHD010000114.1:0-5526 GCA_964626765.1 uncultured Christensenella sp. | reverse complement strand
TATCTCACATAAGTGGGAAGTGTTTTTATCTTATTAACTATTCATTGGTCTTGCTTTCACGCCGGGGCGGGTTAAGTATCCGCAGGATACTTAACTTTTCCGCCCGTTCAAATCCCTCTAATTGATAAAATATTAAAAGATGCCCCATTGGGACATCTTTTAATATTTGGCGGAGAGAGAGGGATTTGAACCCTCGGTAGGCTTGTAACCTACACACGATTTCCAGTCGTGCTCCTTCGGCCACTCGGACATCTCTCCAAAACTTATTTAACTTTTGATATTATATAATAGAAATTTACTATTTGCAAATATTTTCAACACATTGATTATTCCTATTAACTTATAGTTTGAATTCATTTAGGTTATAGGGTATAATAATACTATATGAAAATAGGAATATTTGGCGGGGCGTTTGACCCTGTTCATAAAGAACATAAGAAAATTATTGAAAAAAGCTTTTCATATCTTCACTTGGATAAGATTTTGTTGCTGCCCTCATATAGTCCGCCTCACAAGGACTGTAAAATCTCCCCTTTTTTTGACAGAGTAAAAATGCTTGAAAAAGCAACTTCAGCTCTTGATTATGTCATTATTGACAAAAGGGAATATAATACTCAGAGCAAAACAAATTGTGCTTTTCAGGTTCTAAAAAGTATCATTTCGGCCTACCCAAATGAAGAGTTCGTGTATATAATCGGCGGAGATAGTATGATACATTTTCATACTTGGGTTCGCCCCGATATCATTTCAAAGCTTATGCCTATCGCTGTTGTGGCAAGAAAGGGTTATTACGGTTTGACAAAGGCTATTGAAAACGCCCGCAAAAGGTTCGATGCTCAAATTATTGAACTTCCCATGGAGGGTGACGAAGTTTCAAGTTCTCTTATCAAGGCTCAATTTGAGCTTGAAAGAAAAAGCCCTTTTGTTTGTGAAAAAGCCACCCAGATTATAAAAACTCAAGGATTATATACTGATTTTCAAAACACAATCAATAAACTAAAATCAAATATTTCTTGTGACTTGTTCAGGCACTGTAAATCTACGGTATTTTTCGCTATGGGTTTTGTAAATAAGCTGAATTTGAAATACGAACAAGTGTTCTTGTCCGCACTTTTGCACGATTGCGCAAAAGAAATCCCGCCCCCGGAGCGTTATAAACATATCCCTCACAAAATAGTTCATCAATTTTATGGTAGTGAGCTTGCTAATGAGATATACGATATAAAAGACGAAAAGATACTTTCGGCAATAAGATATCACACTACCGGAAGAGCGGGTATGAGCGATTTGGAAAAGCTTATATACAGCGCTGATATGCTGGAAGATTTAAGAAACTTTTCAGGGGTGGAGAATTTACGCAGAACAATTAAAGAAGATTTTGAAAAAGGTTTTTTTGAATGTGTGAAACATTCCATAAACAGACTTAAAAAAACCCAGAGGGATATTTACTATTTGAGCTTAGAGTGTTATGATTATTATAACAAAAGAACTTTAAGTAAAATTAAGTAAGCTTAACAAACATAATTATAAAGTAAAGGAGAAATTAATGTCACCTAAAGAATTAAAAGACAGTATCGTATCGGTTATGGAAGATAAAAAAGCTTCGGACATAACAGTACTTGATATCGCAAAGCAAACTACAATCGCAGACTATTTCATAATCGCAACCGCCAAAAACACAGCCCAAATAAAGGCTCTTGTCGAAGCTATTGAAAAAAAGCTTGAGAGTAGCGATATGCCCATACTCAGAAAAGAAGGAGTGAGCGAGGGCAGGTGGGTTGTTGTGGATTTTGGCAGCATACTCGTGCATATTTTTAATGCAGAAACTCGGGAATACTATAATTTAGAAAAGCTATGGACTGAAAAAAAGTAAATCTATAAGGTATTCAAAAAGGATTGGGGAATATATCTTATTGTAATATATGAGATTATTCCTGTCACCAGACCCGAAACGCCTCCTATGGCTATGAAATATGGTAAGAAGCCGAAGACAAGCTGACTTGTCATTATTGAAGCAACTAACAACTGTGTTATATTGTGCAAAATAGCTGATAAAATGCTTGTTGCGGGGATTGATGTTTTCCTTGTGAGAAGGAGTATAGAGCTTAACGCCACGGACAATACAGATGAGGGTAAAGAATACATAATCATAATCGGATTTCCCACAAAAATGGGAACAAGTACGGATTTTATCGCAATAATAACTAAAGCGTATTTATAATTCAAAAGAAGAATTGCCACGATAATAACCACATTTGAAAGCCCCAACTTTATATAAGGCAAAAAGGGTATGATAGGTGGCAAAAGGTTTTCAACAACTCCGATAATCATCGCAATAGAAAGTAAAAGAGCGGATATCGCCAAATTTTTAGATTTCATAAGCCGCCTCCTGTTATGCCGTCGATATCATCACTGCTTCGTATAATCACTATAATTCTGTTGGGGGCGCAAATAATTCTTTGTCCATTATATTTTATGGGCGGACTCTTTACACAAAGTTGGTCGGGACAGTCAGCATGGCTCATATATACGCTTTGATTTTCTATAATCACAGTATTATGACCGTCTTCGTCAAGGGATATTGTTTTGTTTTGGGAGAGGGGATGAACCTCTAAAAGATTGCCTTTGTGATAAATCTCTACATACTCACCGCCGCTTGTGTTCGTTATCATCGCCACAGACATTATAACAGCGATAACGACCAAGCCTAAGACAATGAAATCAGACATAAAAAACATTTTTTTATGCTTATAATGCTTAAGGATAGATGTGTTGTTCATAATCTGATTGCCTTGATTCAAAATCTATGTTTCCAATTTTGTTAAAGTATCTTTGTTCATGGTTGTTGGTATTTTGTCTTATTAATAGGGCTTTGTAGCCCAAATTTTCAATATTCTCCGCAGCCCATTCCAAACCGTTGACAATAACTGAGGTTGCAAGAGCGTCACAAAACATGGCGCTTTCTCCGATAACACTTGCGGATATGATATCATGATTGTTTATGCTGGCTGGATGTCCGGAATAGTCCATTATATGCGAATATCTTGTGTTTTCAATCATATAATATCTTTCATAATCTCCGCTAGTGGAGATAGCAAGGTTATTGAGTTTGACCACACCAAAAAGACCTGATTGCCTTGGGTGGGTTATTCCTATGTTGGCTGTTTTTGATAAGGGCAGGATATCTCCGCCTATACTTATGAGGCCTTCTTTCATGTCTTCGACACGCTCTTTTATGAGGTCGACTACGTAACCTTTGGCAATACCGCCAAAATCAAGTTTTGCTTTATTATGGCTTTTTGTCAATGTCATATTGTTTTCGTCAAGCTCAAAAAATTCAAGATTACTGTATTCCAAAACTGACATAATATCAGCGTGTTCGGGAAGAGTGTCTATATCAAAACTAAATTTATCAGGGCTGAAATTCCATAGCTCAACAAGCGGATAAACTGCGGGATTAAAGGCTCCGTCTGTGATGTCATAAAGTTCTGTTGACGCTTTGAAGAGTTCATAGGTATGGTGTCCAATTTCTATTGGGTGATTGGCCGTGGCTCTGTTAATTTTATAGATATCGCTTCCCTCAATTACCGTAGATGTCTGATTTTCAATTTCAATCAAAAGACTTTCGACATCCTTAAGGACAGATCTTGATGAACGGCCTTTAAGTTGGATGTTATAAAAGGTTCCAAAAACTATTTTCTCTCCGCTGTTAGCAGTACAGCCTGTTGCGAGAAAGACAAGTATAACAATTAAAGTTATTGCGAATGCTTTTATCGCTTTCATTTAATTTCTTTTTTCTCCCACATAGCATACTGCTATTGTACCCGGTCCGCAATGTGTGCCAATAACAGGTCCCACAGGTTGAGACCATATTTCCGCTTTGGGAAGAGCGGCTTTGATTTTTTTCTCGATGACATCAATTTCTTCTTTTGCGTCAGCATCAAGAAGAACTATTGGGTACTTTTCAATATCTCTTACATTATTTATGACTTCTTCCGCAAGAACATTAAGCGCTTTTTTTCTTCCGTTAACTTTTGTGGCGCTGACAAGTTTCCCGTTGTCGTTTAATTTTATGATAGGTTTGATTTGCAAAAGCGTTCCTAAGTTGGCTTGAGAAGAAGAAAGCCGACCGCCTCTTTTAAGGTATTTTAGGCTTTCCGGAGTTACTATGGCGTTTACTTTATATATAAAGTTTTGTAAGAATTTGAGTATATCTTCAAAGCTTTTGCCATCGTTATACATTTTTGCTGCCTCATAAACTGCAAGCCCCGCTGCCATGCTTATGGCTTTTGTGTCAAACCTTGTGAATTTTGCATCCGGATACTTTTCTTTTAATTCTTTTACAGCTTTGTCCATTGATTCAAAAGTGGCGCTCATTTGGTCGGAAAAACTGATATAAAGTATATCTTCGCCTTTTTTGAAAAAGGGTTCAAAATATTCTTTGTAGTTCTCAGGATTAAGGCACGATGTAAAAGGAGTGTTGCCTTGTCTTACTAAATCAAAGAATTTCTTTGGGTCATAGTTTTCACCCAAATCATAATAATGCTGCTCATCACAAATAGTATAGGGCATTTTGATTATATTGTTGAGTTTCAACTCCTTGGCTTTTTCCCACCACAATTCGCAATTTGTATCTATAAATAGTACTGACATAAAAATCTCCTTAATGTTTTTATTATTTTTTATTTAATTATAATTGATATCCCATATTGTTGCAAGGAATTTCAAGTATTATGCTCTAGATGTCTTGAATATAACTTTTATTATAGAAAATAAAAAAACCTTTGCCATTTTTCTTTTGCTGTGTTAATATAATATATATGAAAAATTATCATTGATTTATTTGGAGGCCAAATATGAAAAAGAGTAAGAAACTTAAACAAAAGGCAGCGCAAAAAGAACAAATCCAATCTCAAGAAGTTCAGGACAAGGAAGTCGATTACTTTTCCAAATACTACAATGCATACAAAAATGACTATATTTCACAGTATTACAGGGCATACAAAGAGCTGAAAAAAACCAGTAATCAATAGTTTTTTCAATAAACAGATTTTTTTTGAATTAAGATGAATTTATCAGGCACATACTAAAAAAGAGGTATGTGCCTATGTCTTTTAGTTACAAGAGTTCAATAAGCTTTGGGCTTGTGTTTATTCCCATAAAACTTGTCAATGTCATAAAGTCAAACGATATTGGCTTTAATATGATAGACAAAAATTCAAATAGTAGAATATCCTATAAAAAAGTATCATTAGCAACAGGGGAAGAGGTTCGGCAAGATGATATAGTAAAGGGATATCAGTATGAGAAAGATAGGTATGTTATATTTGATGATAATGACTTTGAAAAACTTAAAACAAAAAAGGATAAAAGTATCACAATAGAAGCTTTTGTGGATATAAAAGAAATAGACCCCGTGTACTATAATAAACCTTATTATGTGGTTCCTGACGGAGCCGAAAGAGCGTTTATGCTTCTTAAAGAAGCCATGGAAAAAGAGGGTAAAGTTGGGATTGCAAAAACTGT